>NZ_CBYB010000011.1 GCF_000577275.2 Rhizobium favelukesii | reverse complement strand
TCACTCCTTCTGACTTTTTCTCCGGTTGATCGTTCTTCAGGAACAAGGCCGAGATATCCTATGAGCTGGCTTGTCCTCTCGAACCGACGCATATCGCCGATTTCGGTGGTGAATGTCACGGCGACGATCAGGGTCCACGCCGCGTATGTCTGCAATGCACGAACCATCGGCGCCGGCGACCAGGCAAAGGAACGAACTCTTCGAGTACACCTTCCAGGCGTTGGACCGGTTCCTTCGAGTCCGGGTGATCAAACTGTTGCTCCTGCAGCCAGCGCAGATAACGCATCGTCCAGCCGTTCTTGCGCGGATCGATACCATCGTGCTTGAGCATGAAGGCGCTTATCTGTTGCCGGTGCACACGCGATGTCTCGACTGCCGCCGCTCGAGCGCGAACGAGATCGTCTCTGGCCCCATGCCTTTCGTCCGGAACCAAACCGCGGTCAGCTCGCCGGCCCGCAACAGGCTGGCGAGCGAAAGTGCATCTCCGCGGTTCGTCTCCACCCGATCACCGGGCTTCCTTGGGATCAGTAAGGGGCGCGACCACGGTGCACTCGTGGCCATCGGATCAAGCGATAGAGACCGTAGCCGGTGGACCCGGCTTCATAACAGAAATGCACGTGATTAGACTTTGTGGCTATTCACTGAATCGCCCGGCGCATCCCCGCGTCCGACGCCTTCAACTTCACCGAAAGAACGGACCTCTCCGTTGCGATGCGACTGCCATCCGCAATCGCGATGGCATTCTTCAGCTTGGCAACATTAATTCCGATAAAAGCTTCTCTATAAGCCCACACGGCTCGTCCTATTGTGATGAGGATAGGCTCGGCAAGCCCGCAAACCTCGAACGAGCAGTGTAGGGCGAGCCACACCTCACGGTTTCAGAGGCGGACATACGGTATTACAACAGACCAAGCCGGGCTTAGCAAACACGGCGCCGAAGTGGATCCTCAAACTTTACAGGATCTTCACAACCGCAAATGGCTCGACAATGGTAAGTTCCCGCGCATCTGAGATCAGCCACCGGTAAGAGCTGGTGGCAATTCCGAATTGCGCACACGGGGTCAGGGGCCAATGGCAAACAGAGCACTTATCCTGCTTGAGGGTCATAGGAGTAACGGTCCGCTCTACATTCAGGCGGCCCAGCGTCTTGATCTTCATCCAATTACTCTGACAACGGATCCAACTCAATACCATTATTTGGAAAGGGAGAAGATTGATGCAATCCGTGTTGATACGAACAGTCTCGATTCGCTGATTTGCGTGTGTTCTCGGCTACGGACGACCTATGACATTGTCGGCATTACGGGGTTTTCGGGCCGCGACGAGTCGTTATATTTGACAGTCGCGAAGCTCTGCCAGCACTTCGGTCTACCAGGACCGAATCCCGCAGCGGTTGAGCGATCCTGCGACAAGTTCGTTCAGCGACAGTGTCTCGCGAAGGCTGGAGTTCCAATGCCTGCCTTTCGCTTGGCGGCAGATCCTATGGGAGTAAAAGATTCTGCTACCGAGATTGGCTTTCCGGTGGTAGTTAAACCAGCCGTCGGCAGCGGCAGCAGCGGTGTCCGATTGTGCCGCGACGTCAGTGAATTAACTGAACATACGAACTATCTCCTGGGTGGAAAGCACACATGGCCGTGTGAGCCTCGTATACTGGTCGAACAATTCGCTCGAGGGCCGTCTTATAGCGCTGATACGATGGGAGACATGGTCATCGCGGTTGGTGCGGCGGAGTTCGACCAGCCACCGTATTTCGTCGTTCGCGAAAGCGTCTTTCCAGCCCGGCTAACTGGTGATGACTATAGACGCATCGTCGATGTTTCACTGAACTGTCTGCAAGCCCTCGGTCTTAGTTGGGGGCCAACGAACATTGAATTTCGATGGACGAAGCAAGGCCCCGTCGTTATTGAAGTTAATCCTCGGCTTCCGGGTTGGACCACTCCCCGTTTGATTCAACTGGCTTACGGAGTTGATCTCATCACCGAGCACATCAATCTCGTCACCGGTGAGAAATGCGATTTGCGTGCAACTCATTTGCTCACTGCAGCCGCGCGGTTCCTAGTTCCTGATCGCGATGGCATCCTTGATTGGATCGACGGCGACATTCGGGCGGCGGCGGTACCTGGTGTCGATGAGGTCAGATTTTATGTTAAACCAAACACCCTGGTCGTCAGAAAAGGCGATTACTTGGACTCTATTGGTCATGTTATCGCCGCTTCACCCAGCTTTGCTCAAACCGAGGCCATACTTGACCGTGCCGTTGACTTAATTAGGTGGTCAATCAATGGTTGCGTTGCCGTCTAGCCGCCGAGCAGGCTGTTGAAAAGGCCACTGGCGCATAGGCTCTGGTCGTGATTCGCTCGCTTTATTGCGATTTGGACCTGATGGATGCGCGGCGGCGATGTGAGGACAGGCGAACTCTTCAGCTATGTCGATCTCGAGGATCGCGTTCGTAAAGATCATCCGCTACGGGCTATCCGCCAGATCGTGAACGAAGCGCTCGTTTCACTGGAACGAGATTTTGCAGCGCTTTATTCATCGATCGGATGGCCATCGATCGCGCCTGAAAAGCTTCTTCGTGCCATGCTTTTGCAGGCCTTCTATTCGATCCGTTCCGAGCGACTCTTAATGGAGCGGTTGGAATACGACCTTCTATTCCGCTGGTTCGTCGGCGCGAAGACGGGGCAAAATGGACATGTAGGGAGGTGGACGTGGTGCCTCTGATCGCCAGCAGCTGTGACGTCTCTGGGGATCTCCCCTTACGGATCGTGATGAGACTTCGAGCTACCGACCGGCTGTGACGAGTTCGCCTAAGGGCTTATCAGTCATCGGGCTTAAGGGTGCTCATATCTTCCGGCGCGGGATAGAACTTGCGTATGTATTCATCGACAGAAGATGCTGATCTGCTCGTCTAAGCTCGTCCAGGGAAGCAACTCGGTCACGAGTTGCCAACAGTCCGCACAACACTTCCGAAATGGCCAGAGCCGGCGTCAAAGTATGGAAGAAGGTTTGGCTCTCCGTAGAGAAAAGCACGACATTCTCAGCGATGGTCACGAGAGGAGAAACCTCACTATCTGTGATCGCAACAATTCCAACGCCTTTGTTCCTAGCAGCTTCAGCAAGTTCCAAAGTTTGGTGTGAGTAAGGCTTTATCGAAATTGCCAGCAAAACGTCTTGGCTCGTGGCGCGAATAAGCGCATCGCCGCTTGTGCCGGCAGGGCTATCGAGATGAACAGTCTTTTCGCCAAGTAATGTCATGACGTAGTGGAAATGCCAAGCCACCGAATGGCAAGATCGCAACCCCAGAACGTAAATTCTCCTGGCTTCGCCTAGGCGCTCGGCGATGATGTTGAGCCGCATCAGCGTTTCTGGTTCACAGAGACGAGCAACTTGTGCAGAAAGGCCTTGCAACATACGTTGCGCCAGTCCTTCCCCGTTTGCGGCCCCGTCGTTTCGCTGCAACGCACGAGCGGCAAACCCCTCCACGCTCACCCGAATGACGTCAGCATGCTGGCCCCGAAAGTCTTCATAACCGGAGAATCCGAGAAACTTCGCTAATCGCGTCATCGTCGAGGGTTGCACGCCCGCATTACGGGCCAATTCTCGCATCGACACGAGCGCGACTTCCTGAGGATGCTCCAAGATATGGCGAGCCGCCTGTTGCAGTTGTTGCGACATATCGTCAAACCGCTCGATAATTCGAGCGTGCAAAGGGCCTTTTTGCAACATTTGCCTCACATCATCAGCTGCCATAACTCACCCGGACCTTCTCTCCAGCGAATAGAAAAGTCAAATCACCAGAGGCGGTTCCCACCATATAACGCTCACATCACCATATAAAAACAAATGCATCAAAATTTTTATGATAAAACGGTTGTTGCATAGTCGAGCAAAATCTGCAATTCAATATTCGAACGCGCCGGTCCCGGCTAATCGGGCAGCTGAGATATTTTTATATGACTAAAATCCTTCATCGAAACATCGGTACGAATCTGCCCAAGGCCGTCGCGGGCGAAGGCATCTACATCACGGACAGCGAGGGTCGAAGGTACATAGACGGGTCAGGCGGCGCCGCTGTCAGTTGCCTTGGCCACAACCATTCGGAAGTGCTTGCAGCGATGAAGGCGCAGATGGCGCGCATCAGCTATGCTCATACTTCGTTCTTCACCACCGATATCGCTGAACAGCTTGCTGAGCAGCTTGTTGAGCTCGCGCCTGAGGGTCTGGACTATGTTTACCTGGTCTCTGGCGGATCCGAAGCGGTCGAGGCCGCGCTTAAGATGGCGCGCCAGCATTTCGTGGAGGTTGGCCAGCCTCAACGACGCCATATCATCGCACGTCGGCAGAGCTATCACGGAAACACAATTGGAGCGCTGGCAACCGGTGGAAATGAATGGCGCCGCGCACAGTTCAAGCCTCTCTTGCCTGAAACCCATCATGTCTCACCGTGCTACGCCTATCGCGACATGCAGACTGGTGAAACACCGGAGGCTTACGCCGAACGGCTCGCCGCCGAACTGGAGGCTAAGGTCATCGAGTTGGGAGACGATAAGATCATGGCATTCGTTGCGGAACCTTTAGTTGGTGCGACGCTGGGCGCCGTGGGGCCGGTTGCTGACTACTTCAAGCGGGTGCGGGAGATCTGCGACAGGTATGGGATCTTGCTCATCCTCGACGAAGTCATGTGCGGGATGGGCCGCACCGGAACGATATTCGCGTTGGAGCAGGAAGGAATCGTTCCCGATCTGGTGACCATTGCGAAGGGCTTGGGCGGTGGTTTCCAGCCAATCGGAGCGGTGCTGCTGTCTGAAAATATCTATCGCGCATTTGCGGAAGGTTCGGGGCTGTTCCAGCACGGACATACTTACATCGGGCATCCGATCGCTGCGGCGGCAGCCAGCAAGGTGATCGAGATCCTCAAGCGCCCGGAAATGATGGTCAACGTCGTAAAGATGGGTGATCGGCTTCAGGCTGGACTTGATGCGGCACTAGGCCAATCCCCTTACGTTGGCGACATCCGTGGCCGGGGTCTGTTTCGTGGAGTGGAAATTGTCGCGGACAAAGACACGAAGCAACCGTTCGATGCAGCTCGAAAAATTCACTCGAAGATTAAGACAGAGGCAATGCAGCGGGGCCTGATGTGCTATCCGATGGGTGGCACCATGGATGGTAAGCAAGGCGATCATGTGCTGCTGGCTCCGCCCTACATCGTTAAACCCGAGCAGATCGACCTGATCGTCGAACGCCTCGCTGCGGCGATCACTGCGGCCATTGAGAGTTGAGCTTTGTCATGAATGCCTCCCGTCCAACAATATCTCCCTGTCCGCCTCTTACCGACGAAGAGTGGCCCACAGAAATTTCCGATATGAAGGCAGGTTTTGCCGGAACGCTGAACGTGTACCGAACAATGGCGCACCATCCAGCATTGTTGAAGGCCTGGGCTCCGCTGCGCCAGCATATCGTCAAAGACAGCGCTTTAGGGGCCATTCGGTCGGAACTCGTTATCTTGAGAACTGCCCATCGGATGGGCTCGGATTATGAGTGGGCCCATCACTTTAGCCGTGCCCGATCTCTTGGTATTTCAGATGCACGAATTCAAGCTATGCGCGGCTCGCCCGATGGGGAAGATGGACTAATTGCCCGGGCCGTTGATGCGCTTTTCGATGGCTTCCGGTTGCCCGCAAGTCTCGAACGAGCGCTATCAGCCGCGATCGGGACGCAAGCTGTCATCGACCTCATGGCGACAGTCGGGTTCTATTCCATATTGGGCTACATCCTCCTGACCTATAAAACCCCGATAGACGAAGCTGTCGCAGCAGTAATGACGGAGCGGCCACTAACTGAAACTCTGGACTATGGCCGCGGATCCATGAGTTAGGCGTTTTGTTAGGCGGAACGAAAAAGCTTTGGTCTGGAAGCCCATGCCGCTTCACAGGATATCGCAATGATCGAGCTAGATCGCATAGATGTGGCGCTTCTTGAGGCAGTTCAGAAGAATAATCGCCTGAGCTCAGAAGAACTTGCAGAGGCAGTCCACCTCTCTCCGACAGCATGCCAACGTCGCTTAAAGCGGTTGCGCAACGAAGGAGTTATCGAAGCGGATGTGTCGATCGTATCGCCCAAAGCAGTCGGACGACAAATTACGATGATTATTCTGGTCTCTTTTGAACGAGAGAGAGCTGACATCGTCGACCGATTCAAAAGTGAGGTTCGAAATACCCGGGAGGTAATGATTGGCTACTATGTAACTGGAGATGCCGACTTCATACTTGTTGTCACTGCGAAAGACATGGAGGGGTATGAACAGTTCACCCGTCGCTTCTTCTATGAGAACCCCGATATCAAGGGATTCAAGACAATGGTTGTGATGGATCGCGTCAAAGCCACTTTCGCCTTTCCCGTTGAGGTTTAACATCTGCTGCCCCGGGGACGGTAGACGAGAGAGGTTCCGAAGGGTCACCGGTATACGTCAGCGAGATGCTAGTCGGACTCGCGAGGGTACCAAAAGCCGGCAGAATCCCCGGCTTTTGCGTTGCACCCTCTTTCATGCACTTCGCAAGGCGCTGCCGGTAAACGTCGGCAAATTGCGTTCATAACAAAGCGAAAGTAGGGGAAGTTCACAAATGAGGAAACTCATAAACGACCTGCTCTCCGAGATAGAGCGCGATGCGGTTATCGAGATGCGTCACGCCATGCATCGCGAGCCGGAACTTTCAAACGCTGAGTGGAAAACTCAACAGCGGATTATCGAGACGCTGGCAAGGTTCGGCGTAACAGGCGCCAAAACGTTTCACGAAACAGGCGTGTACATTGATATAGAAGGATCAGTACCTGGTCCCGCACGCTCGGTCGCGCTGCGCGGGGACATCGATGCACTACCGATTCAGGAAGACCGCGATGACCTGCCCTATACGTCGCAAGTGTCGGGTATAATGCACGCCTGTGGCCACGACATGCACGGCTCGATTGCCTTGGGAACGGCTCTTGCTTTTCACCGAATGCGAACAAACTTCTCCGGAAAAATTCGAATCTTCTTCCAGCCGGCGGAAGAAGCCGAGCCGCTCGGCGGTCGTACGGTGGTGGAAGAAAATCTGCTCGACGGCTTCGACGCCGCAGTCGGGTTTCATGTCCGGACGGATATCCCGGTGGGCTCCTACGGTGCTCGGGCGGGCGCTGTGACGAATTCATCCGACCAGTTTACGCTCGAAATTACCGGAACGATGGCCCACGGTGCGAAACCACATGCGGGAGTGGACGCGATTGCCATCGCTGGCGCGTTCATCAACGAGGTTCAGAAGGTGGTTTCCCGCGAAATGCCGGTAGACGATCGAGCGATCGTGACAATCGGGACGATCCATGGCGGAGAAGCGACGAACATCATCTGTCCATCCGTCAAGATGACGGGTACGATCCGGACCGCCAGTTCCGAGCGGCGGGAACTCCTAGTCCGACGCGTCCGCGAGGTTGCCGAAGGTGTCGCCACGATGCATCGGGGCACGGCAGGATTCAGTTCTCAGTTTGGCGAGCCCCCTGTGGTCAACGACCGCGCCATGGTCGAACATTTCCGACAGCTTGTCGTTCAAACTGTGGGCGAGGACAAATATGTTGAAGGAGCGTCGAGCGCTGGCAGCGATGACTTCGGCTTTTACTCAAGCTGCGTGCCATCGATCTATTTTTGGTTCGGCAGCAAAGAGCCAGGCAACGAGTCCGGCGTTCACACACCTACTTTTGGGGCCTCTGACAATGTTCTGCTCCCGACAACAGAGCTAGCGATCCGGTACTGTTGGGACCTTTTGCACGCTTGAGGTGACGGGGATCTACCCAGCCCACTCAGGATGCCCATTCTTGAGATGCCCGGTATGAGCGCTGGCCTGCTGCGATTTGGACAAGGTTAGCGCTACGACTTCAGACGCCTTCCCAGGTCTCTCCGTTGCCGCGAAAAAGAGAAAAAGAGGCTATTCTGATGACTGCACTCATCTTGGCGGACGCGTGCTCTGCGATCTTCGCAATTTCGGCACAGACGACCATGGCTTCTGCCCCAAACCAGCATTCAGCAAACACCAGGATCGTTGCTACAAGGGACGCGTCTACTCGCCGATCTTTCACTTGGCTTGAGACGAATGAATCGCTCTCGTCATATTACAACACATGTTGCCATAGTTTCGGCATTTCGATAGATGTTTCATTCGGCGCTGGCAACGCGGAGCAAAAGCGCCTGCATTGTCAAAAGATCCGATTTCAGAGGCCTGGGACCGCCGCGCCTGCGGCCAAAGGTTCAAAAGGGGACCTAAAGCATGGAAATTTCTCGACGCGATCTCTTCAAAGTCAGCATGGCAGCCGGGACTGCTTTGACGATCCCATCCATCCTGCTGGCACAGGCCGCAGGTGTCGATCCAAGGACTATCCGGATGGTGAAAACTGGCGATCTTCAGGTTTTTGATCCCATATTCACGACGGCGAATATTACGGCCGACCACGGGGCGGCAATCTACGACACTCTTTTTTCGGTCGATTCCAAATTTGAACCGCGTCCGCAGATGGTGGAGAAGTGGACTGTTTCCGAAGACCAAAAGACCTACACGTTCGTGCTCCGCGATGGCCTGGCATGGCACGATGGTTCACCTGTCACTACCGCCGACTGTGTAGCTTCGATCCGTCGTTGGGGACAGGTTCATCCGGGCGGCCAATTGATCATGGAATTGGCCAATGACGTCTCACGGTTCGACGCCAAGACTTTCACCATCGCCCTGAAGGAGCCGCTGGGGCTATTGATCGACATACTTGCGGACCTGACGCCGCCTTGCCTCTTCATTATGCGAGAGAAGGATGCAAGCCGCCCTGCTACCGAGCAGGTGACAACGAACATCGGGTCAGGTCCGTTCAAGTTCAATGAAGCTCTCGCCAAACCCGGCGCTAGCTTCACCTATGATCGGAATGAAAAATATGTACCACGCAACGAGATTGCCGATGGGCTGGCTGGTGGCAAAGTCGTCAAGGTTGATCGCGTGATCTGGGTCAACATCGCCGACCAGCAGACTTCTCTTTCTGCGCTACAAACCGGTGAGATTGATTTCCTTCAGGGGCCTCCTGTGGATCTGTACTCAGTAGTCGAGAATGATGTAAACTTGGAACTCGAAGTTCTCAACAAAGGCGGGGATGACATTTGCCTCCGTATGAACTTCCTGCAGAAGCCTTTCGACAACGTCAAAGCACGTCAAGCTCTGCTTCACCTGATCGACCAAGAAGCACTCTTGCAGGCAATGGCTCCGGACCCAAAATTTGGTCGCCCGGTCACCTCCATATTCGGCAATAATACTCCGATGACGAACGATGAGAACACAGGGTGGTTCAAGAAGGGTGGCAACCCCGAAAAGGCCAAGCAACTCTTCAGCGAAGCGGGATATGCTGGTGAGAAGATCGTAATTCTGCAGCCTACCAACGTAGCGAAGTTCAACGATGCGTCGCAAATTGTTGCGTCTGCGCTGCGAAAAATTGGGATCAACGCTGTACTGGCGCCGAGCGACTGGGGCGGCTTGGTCGCGCGCAGAGCGAACAAAGGCCCGGTTGAGAACGGTGGCTGGAACGTCTTCATCACGGATGAAATCGACTACTCGCTAGCAAATCCCCTCGGCACACCGTTCCTCGTGGCTAGCGGCAAAAAAGCTTGGTACGGATGGCCGAAGAGCGACGAATACGAAGCGCTCCGGGCCAACTGGGCAAAGGTTAATACGCTGGAGGAGCGGAAGGCACTTGCCAGAAAGATGCAACGCGTCTGGTGGGACTTTGTCGGCGACATTAGGCTTGGGCAAATCGTCTCGCCTGTTGCACGCCGGAAAGCGCTCACCGGAGTCATCTGCATGCCGCAGATCATCCCTATGTGGAGTATGCTGAAGATTTAAGCAGGCGGTGCCCTTGCTCTCGCGGGATAGTCCCGACCATTGCCACGTTGTGATGGGCGGGATTCGTGTGTTCCGATCAGAACATCGACCCGCGCCGTGGCACAGAACGGCCATACCTTCATCGGCACAGTGCAGGTCGGCTGCCCCGGCCAGCTAGCGCGGCGTGAGCGGCAAGTCCATCGAGCTTGGTCTCGCAGCAACGCAACGAGGTCAAGGAGTCAATGCAACGTTTGACCTGCAAATCATAAAATAAAACATATGTTGCACATCGGGGTAAGCTGGAGTACATAAGGTGGGACGCTAACGTCCGCGACGTTAACCTATCCGAACTTTTCGGAAGATCGTCGCAACAAAAAGCTGGGAGGAGCTGCGACATGATTATTCGCGACGCGAAGACGCCGCGCCAATAGCGGTCCAATCTAGGAAGGTTGGAGAATCTTCATCACCAACGATATGAACTATCGCCAACGGGGCTCTGTCCTCGATGCAGGTGGGAAAAGCCGCGGTTTGGGGCGAATATCAAGCACTCTGGGCCAAATAGCCAATTTGGGCCGATCGAAGTGCAAAGTCCTTGATCGAGATTGGCATGGGATCCGTGGAATTTCGTTGGCGACATTCGACTCGGTCAGTTCGTATCCGCGAGAAGCGAGGCGCCTTCCGGAGTCTTCTAGATTCTGCAACCTGTCGCCAAGTGGAACATGCAAAAGGTCTAAGGAACAATGGGCATTTACATCCTTCGAAGGTTGGTTTCGGCGATCGCTGTAATGGTGATGGTTGGAGTCTTCGTCTTCCTGCTGCTCAGGCTAGCGCCCGGCGATCCGGCAGCGATAATCGCTGGCGACGCGGCTACCCTGGAGATGATCGCCGGCATCCGCGAACAGTTGGGACTAGCCGATCCGCTGCTAGTTCAGTTCGTACGTTGGGCGATTTCCATCCTCGGCGGGGACTTTGGGACTTCGATCTTTACGGGGCGCCCGGTCGTTGAGCTCATCGCGGACCGACTAGAGCCCACTCTATGCCTGTCCTTCATGACAATCATTTCCTCTGTAACGATAGGAGTGTACTTCGGCGTCTTTGCTGCATGGCGCGCCGGTGGCGTCATCGATCGCGCTCTCGCAGGATTTGCGGCGGTTGGTTTTTCTGTTCCGGTTTTCGTCATCGGGTATGCTCTCGTATACTACTTTGCAATCACAACTCATTGGTTGCCCGTTCAAGGTTACGCGCCCATTAGCAGTGGCGCCGGCACTTGGTTCGTGCACCTGGTTCTGCCGACGCTGACTCTGAGTGTTGGCTATGTGGCGTTCATCGCGCGGATCACGCGATCAAGCATGCTCGAAGTACTGTCGGAAGATTACATGCGAACGGCTGCGGCAAAGGGCGCGTCATCATACGCCATGCTTTTTCACCACGCCCTGAAGAATGCCGGAGTGCCAATCCTCACCGTCATCGGCTTGAGTTTGGCGGGTTTGATATCCGGGGTCGTTATTACCGAGACCGTGTTTAACATCCCCGGCGTTGGTCGCCTGGTAGTCGATGCGATCAACAATCGTGACTATCCCATTATTCAGGCCGTTCTAATCCTTGTTTCGGGCCTTTACGTGCTGATCAACCTTGCGGTTGATCTCTCCTATACCCTGGTCGATCCTCGTATTCGGTACTGATATGACACTCTCTGCTCAGCTTGAACCCGTGCTGGCGCCCCGGCTACGAAATGCTCATCTTCCTCGTCTAATCAGGCGGCATCCACTCGTGTTTGTAGGTGGCAGCCTATTGACGGTATTGGTGGTTCTGGCGGTTACCGCACCGTTGTACGCAGGCGATCCAGTAAACATGGACCCGTTTTCTCGTCTGCAGGCGCCTTCACCTGAGAAGTGGTTTGGAAGCGACCACCTGGGCCGGGAGGTGTTTGCTCGAACTATCTTTGGTGCCCGCATTTCTCTCATAGTGGGGTTGCTTTCGGCGACTTTCGCCTCTGCCGCCGGGCTCCTGATCGGCATCCTCGCCGGTTATAGTCGGAGTTTTGACAATGTCGTTATGCGGATCATGGACGGCTTGATGTCTATTCCGACAATTTTGCTTGCTATAGCACTCATTTCTCTAACTGGTCCCGGGGTTAGTATCCTCATCGTCGCCATCACGATCCCACAACTGCCAAGCGTGACGCGGTTGGTTCGTTCGGTAGTTCTCAGTGTTCGAGAACGACCCTACGTCGAGGCTGCACTTTGCGGTGGCGCGCGCCTCCCGAGGGTGTTGTGGCGCCATATCCTTCCGAGCACGATCCCACCTCTTATGGTTCAGAGCGCCATTGTATGTGCGGATGCAATCCTCACAGAAGCCGGCCTCAGCTTTCTGGGCGTGGGCGTGCCTCCCGAGATTCCCAGCTGGGGGAATATGATTTCGAGCTCTCGCCTGTTTCTCGGCATCGCTCCCATGACTATCTTCGCGCCAGGCATCTGTCTCGCCGTCACCGTTCTTGCCGTCAACTTGCTTGGGGATGGGTTGCGTGACATGTTTGATCCCCGTGCCAAGCGGAGACGCTGACATGAAAATGCAGAAAAACATAGATAGCCAGTTGCTTCTCGATGTTCGCGACCTTGAGACCCACTTTTATGGTGAGGAGAGCGTTACACGTGCTCTAAGCGGCGTTAGTTTTCAGGTGAACAGCGGCGAAACACTTGGCGTGGTCGGTGAATCGGGCTGTGGGAAGAGTGTCACCGCCCTGTCAATCCTTGGTTTGCTGCCAAAACGCACAGCAAAGACCGTTGGTGGTGAGATCCTTTTCAAAGGGCGCAACCTTATCAATCTCTCGGAGCGGGAAATGAGAAAGATCCGTGGCGACCGTATTGCCATGATCTTTCAGGAGCCTATGACAAGTTTGAGCCCGGTTCACACCGTCGGTCGTCAAATCGCCGAAGCTGTCCAAATTCATACGCGTGCTTCCCGCTCGAAGGCGTTGGAAAAATCCCTTGAAATGCTTCGCATGGTGCGCGTTGCCGATCCCGAGCGGCGCTTGTACAACTACCCCCATGAGATGTCAGGCGGGATGCGTCAGCGCGCCATGATTGCCATGGCGCTCGCTTGTTCACCCGAGCTACTGATCGCGGATGAGCCAACCACGGCGCTAGACGTCACTATCCAGGCGCAGATCCTGAGACTGATCGTCGACCTGAAAGAGCGCATGGGTACCGCGGTTATGCTGATCACACATGACTTGGGCGTAGTTGCAGAGACGTGTCAGCGTGTGATCGTCATGTATGCGGGTAGGATCATTGAGCAGACTACGGTGAAGGATTTGTTCGACTATCCTCTGCATCCCTACACAAAGGGCCTTATGCGATCCATGCCCGATCCCAGACGTGGGCGGCAGCAGCGACTAGCAGAAATCCCTGGAATCGTTCCCAGTTTGCGCGAGCCGATCGTAGGATGCAGTTTTGCGCCTCGTTGCCCGTTTGCGACGGGAATATGCCGTGAACAAGCGCCGAGCCTTCGTGACGTCAGGCCTGGCCATTCTGCAGCATGCTGGCGAGCCGAGGAGGTATTGGGCGCATGAGTGGTCCTTTGCTTAAAGTCGAGAATCTGACCAAGCATTATCCCCTCGGTGCGGGCTTCCTGAAGAAGACAATCCCGGTGGTCCGGGCGGTCGAAGACGTTTCGTTTACCGTTGAGCCCGGGGAAACTCTTTGCATTGTAGGCGAATCCGGCTGCGGTAAGTCAACAGTCGCGCGGCTCTTGATGCGGTTGGTGGATCCGACGGGTGGTCGGGTCCTGGTCGACGGCACCGATATTGCCGGACTAAAGAAGGATGCTCTTCGAGTTTCGCGGCGTCGGATGCAGATGGTTTTTCAGGATCCATTCTCTTCGTTGAACCCGCGTCTGACCGCAGGAGAGATCATCACCGAGCCTGTCGAGAACTTCGAACGGCTAAGCCGCAAGGACCGCAAAGCACTCGCCGCCGACCTCCTTCGAAAGGTCGGGTTGTCGCCGGAGATCATGCACAGACTTCCGTCAGAAATGTCGGGTGGCCAGCGGCAGCGCCTGGGTATCGCCCGTGCGTTGGCCCTCGAACCGTCGCTCATCATTGCCGACGAAGCAGTCTCGGCTCTTGATGTATCCGTGCAGGCGCAAATCCTAAATCTTCTGATGGATCTCCAGCAGCAGATGGGTATCGCCTTTGTCTTTATCTCGCATGACCTCAGTGTCGTTGAACATATTGGCCATCGCGTGGCGGTCATGTACCTCGGTCGGATTGTGGAGCTGGCGCCGTGCGACGCGCTTTTTGCCAATCCAGTTCACCCATACACAGAGGCGCTGATCGCGGCTGCACCGATACCAGACCCGGAGCGGGTTCGGCTGCAGGTGCCCCTTGAAGGGGAGATACCTAGCCCCGTCAATCCACCGTCCGGATGTACGTTCCACCCGCGCTGCCCGCTCGCGGTCGAACGGTGCCGAGTTGAAGTGCCGTCGCTGGTTTCGGTGGCGGACGGTCGAGTAGTGGCATGCCATGTGCGCGCTCCGGCGTGTGGCACCAACGACCAATTGTCTGCGGCGGATCACATCGCAGTCGCTGTGGAGTAGCCGCTGCGCTGGTGATGATGCCGACAGGCAACGACCAACACGGAAGAAAGAAATATAGTGGACCAACCGGCAGAAAATAATGTCTTCCGACAACAGGCTAGCGACTACGACTCCGTGGGTTCGCTTGCGACGAACGTAGCAGACGGTTTCACTTTAGTTGCCGTGGGCGACCTAATCCTGTCTCGAGCGATTACAGAAAACAACAGCCCGGGGTTCGGCGAAGTGGCCGAACTTCTGCAAGGAATTGATGTTACGTTTGGCAATTTGGAAACGAACATCTTTGACAGCCGATATTTCACCGGAAGTCCCGAGGCGGAATATGGCGGTGCGTACCACGTCAGCCTGCCAGTTGTGGGGCCTGCTTTGAAGGCAATGGGGTTCAAGCTCGTAAGTTACGCCAACAATCATACGTTCGATTGGGGCGTTGAAGGCATGCGAGCGACCTCCCGGGCGCTCGACCAGAACGAAATCATTTATGCAGGTGTCGGTGAAAACCTTTCGCAAACTGGCGCCGCTCGTTTTGTCGAAAGTCCGCGTGGCCGGGTGGCGCTTGTGTCGTTTGCAACGACGTTTACGCCGATGTCCCGGGCATGTAATCCCGCCGGCGAGGCACCGGGCAGACCAGGCCTTAATGCACTTCGACTGGCACGGAGCGTGGTCGTGGCGCCCCAGATGCTTATAACCCTGAGGGAGATACGCGATTCCCTACCAAATTACGTGCGCGATCTTGCGGATGACAATCGAGTTGAGGTTGCTGGTGTGACCTACAAAGCCGGTGAGAAAGCAGGCTACAGCTATGAGCCCCATCCCGGAGACGTTGCTCAAATCTTGCGCAATCTAAGACGGGGTAAACAGTTCTCTGACTTCTGCATTGCAACGAACCACGGACACGAGCCGGGAAATTGGAGCCAGGAACCGGCTGATTACGAACGAGCGTTCGCGCACTCGCTGATTGATGCTGGGGCCGACGCATATATCGTACACGGCCCGCACCAACTGCGCGGAATAGAAATCTACAAGGGACGGCCAATCTTCTACAGCCTTGGAAACTTCATCATGGATGACCTCCGGACACCCGTGGGCGCCGATATGTTTGACGCTTACGGCAAAGACGAGCGGGCTGACACAGACGCTGAGGTCACGGTCGCCGAAATGGCATCGGGATATGCAACAGCCCCAGGTTTCAAGGATCCGCTTTTCTACGAAAGTGTTGTGACCTCAAGCCGGTTCGAGGGAAACACACTTGTTGAACTAAAACTCCACCCGATCGAACTAGGTCATTCGAAGAGGTTTGCGAACCGCGGTATCCCACGTCTTGCGCCTCCGGCCCAAGCACGATCAATTCTGGAACGTCTTCAGAAGCTGTCGACGCCTTTTGGAACTGAGATCACCATCGAGAAGGATGTTGGGATCATCAGATGGTGATGGACGGCCTGCTTCTCTCTCGGCTTGTCGCGCTTAGTGATTTTTTGGCGGGAGCAATGCAGCTTCGCGCGGAAAACATTTCGAACGGGGCTCCCGCCAGCCTCGGTTTGGCAAGACAATGTAGGAATGAACTGATGACACAGCCAATACTGTTCCCCCCGCCCTTTCCACCCGAGGAATTTCGTTCCCGCCTCGCAGGATTGCGAGAGGTCATGGCCAAGCGCCACGTCGATCTCCTTATTGTGGACCAACGTGAACACAGGGCTTATTTCAGTGGATACTCGTCAACAGCGGCCATGTACCAAGCTTTGCTTATTCCCCTTGACCAAGAGCCGGTCGCAGTAATCCGCGACCTCGACTCTCCGAGCTTTAGCAAGGCGAGTCGGTTCAGTGATTGCGTGGCATTTTCCGATAACGAAAATCCGATCCAGGTTGTGGCCGACACGATCAAAGCTCGCGGCTTTGCAACCTCCACCATCGGCATTGAACGCGACAGCCACTTCCTTACTGTGAATAGGGCATCGGAGCTCGAAAGCCGGTTGCCGGATGCTAGGATGGTCGACTTCTCCCGTGTCATGTGGGAAATGCGGCTCGTCAAATCCCCGCTCGAACTTGCTTGCCTCAAGGTAGCCGCCGAGATCTGCGACCGAGCAGCGGCGGCAGCCTTCGACGCAGCTCAGGTCGGTGTCAACGAGCGTGAAGTCTTCGCAGCCATGACAAGCGAAGCGTGGCGCAGTGGCGCGGACGATGCACAAGTCGCCGTCATCTCGTCGGGACCTTCGACATCGTTTCACGCGTCGCTCAGCGACCGCGTGTTGGAGAAAGGGGACATCGTATTTGTAGAGCCGGTCCCGCACTTTCGCGGCTACACCGCGCGATTGATGCGCCCGAAAGTAATCGGGGAGCCGACCGATGAGCAAATCCGGACAGCGGGAACGATGGTCCGGATTCAGGACGAGCAGTTCCGCACCATGAAGCCCGGCGTATCTGCAAGGGACGTCGACCGCGTAGTGCGCGAAGGAATGTTGGCGGCTGGACTGCGCGACAGCTACACCGGCATCACTGGCTATACGCTCGGCCTCAAGTGTCCTCCTCGCACCAGTGATTTCACGCGCGTTTTCCTGGCCGACAGCGACTGGCAACTGGAGGAACACCAGGTCTTCCACATGTATACCTCCGCGCGTGCCCTGCCGTTTAGCGAAACCGTTGTTGTTACACCGGAGGGCGGGAAGCGCTTAACCAAATCGGAGCGTAGACTTTTCTTTTAACGCCCCATGCAGGTCTCGACGGGGCCATGTTTCATGCCGCAGGACGCTGAACCGGTATCCTCGGCATTCCTTGGTTCACGGCGATGTCGAACATGCAGAAGTGCTGATGATCCGTAAGCGCGTAGGCGACCCCACGTAGCGTAGCGGCTCACATGGGAAGTTTCGGGTCAAGAACTTTTAATGGTCCATCGCATGTTTCCCTTCGGTTCGGTCTTTCGGCATCCAAGGTTGAGCCTGTTCGCGTGAACGGGCCTGTTTCCATTGCCGGTTCAAACTCACATTCGGTTGCCGCGCTGGGCGGCTCACCATGATCCCGCTTGCGTTGCGGCAAAGGCTCAGGAGGACGAGACCATTCTTAGCAGCGGCTTTTGAAGCCATATCGCGGATCGGTTCGTCCCTCTGGATCCGCCAGGATTGATCGCGCCTGGAAGATTGCGGAATTTGGCTTGTATGGATTGTCAGGCCGTCTTTAACGCAGCGCCCTCGATGACAACGCCGGCGGTCACATATTTCCATAGAGCAACCAACAATTTGCGTGCCAGCGCCACGATCGTACTCTTCTTCGCTGGATTGCACGCGAGCCGTAAACCACTGGCTCAACGCTGATTGCGGCTGATGGCGTAACCACAACCACGACAGTTGGATCATCGTGGCGCGCAGGCGCGGGTTGCCGCCTTCGAGACGCCTTGCTCGTGATCGATGGTTCCACTCTGCCAGGGTGTCGGTGCCAGCCCCGCGTACGCAGCAACCTGTCGCCGGTTGTCAAAATGGCGGAACAGCCATTCGGTCCAGAGAACAGCCGCAAATTCTAGACCAATGCCTTTGATGTCGCACAGCATCGCCCCAGCCGGGATCAGCGTGGCCGCCACGCTGTCCTTTTGCGCCGCCGGGAGCGTATCCCGCTCGTTCTCCACCGCTGTAATTTGCTCTAGCAACAATTCGAGGCGATCAAGTTCACGGCTTATTTGAGTTTTGAGGTGGGTCGGCAAAGGACGGCCATCACCCGTATGAAGCTCGTCCAGTTGCTTGCGCCGGTTCTTGCGCAGCGGCTCGTAACCACTCATGCCCTGACCGAAGAGCAGGCCTTTGATGCGATTGACATGTTTGATGCGCTCGGCGATCAGAACCTTGCGCTCCCGGCAAATACGACGGCGATCTTCTTCCTCGGGGCTTGGCGCATTGACCATGGCGCACACCCGCGGCTCGCCGCGCTTGAAAGCCAACAGCGCTCGAACCAGCGCCTCACCATCCAATTTGTCCGTCTTCGCTCGCCGGCGCCTGCGCGAGGTTGCGATCGAGGCTGGATCGACGACGTAACTTTCTATCCCGTTCGCCTTCAGCACACGATCGATCCAGAAGCCGTCAAGTCCGGCTTCCTGAATGCTCACGATCGGAACCTGATTGCCCGTACAAGACCGCACCTTCTCTTGGAGCTGAGCAAAACGATGCAGCAATGCCGCCACATCGCCGCCAGCCACCGTGTGCTTCGACATCTTCTCGCCGTTTCCCGGCGACAACGATGTGATCAGCCAGGTTGAGCGAGAGAGTTCCAATGATACGAATATTGCGGCAAGATCAGTGCGGATAGCGGTCGGCGTATGCGGTTGGGAAGTTCCAGCTTCCATGACGGCGTCTCCTATGAGGTGAGTGCGTTATTGCAGCCTCACTCTGCCAGAGCGCCGGCCGCTATTCACTTCCCATGGGATCTTGGCGCCCTCCGCAGAGCGGGATTGATAGGGCTCCCCTATTATGACAGTCGGCGAATGCCGGATACCTCAGTGTTTCCGATCGACTAAGCTAGTTTTGCTTCCTCTGGTTGTGGACTGGGCAAAATCACAGCCGGTGGGTCCGTCTCAAAACACCCGGGCAACACCTCAGCGCAGGAATTGACCTATTCGATCGAGGGTATCTTGCTAGATGATACGAGTGAAGCATATAATAACGGACAAAACAAATGTTGCAAGTTCGGTTGTGGAATGGTAGCTGTGACGACCGACATCGTGTCGTGAGCAAGACTGGCTACAAAGCCACGCTAATTGCTTGTAACAACACATAAAGAAGGGAACCGAAGCATGACAATCTCTCGACGCGAACTCTTCAAAGTGAGCCTGGCCGCCGGAGCGGCTCTCTCGACCCCATCGGTCCTGCGCTCTAAGGCAGCGGCTGCCGAACCTCTAACGATCCGTATGGTAAGGGACAACCTTAAGGTCTATGATCCAATTTGGACCACATCCGGCGTAACCGCTAATCATGGCGCGGCAATCTACGACACATTGTTTGCCCTTGATTCGAAATTCATGCCTCACCCGCAAATGGTGGGCAACTGGGGCGTTTCCGAGGACAAAAGGACTTATACGTTCGAACTGCGGGATGGTTTGGCGTGGCACGATGGCACTCCAGTTACTGCGGCTGACTGTGTTGTATCGCTTCGCCGATGGGCAAAAGTCCATCCCGGTGGAAAATTGATCATGGCGCGGGCAAGAGACATCTCTGCGAAGGATCAACGCACCTTCACTGTAGCGCTCAACGAACCTCTTTCGTTGCTGATCAATATTCTAGGGGACGTCACTGCGCCACTGCCATTCATGATGCGTGAAAAAGACGCCGCGCTCCCTGCCACTGAGCAGGTGACCTCAAACATTGGGTCGGGCCCATTCAAGTTCAACAAAGAACTTGCTAGGCCCGGCGCCAGCTTTACATATGATCGCAACGATCAATATGTACCGCGCCAGGAAGCTTCTGACGGATTGGCCGGCGGCAAGATAGTGAACGTAGATCGCGTGGTTTGGAATATCATTTCCGACCAGCAGACTGCACTAGCAGCACTTCAAGCGGGTGAGGTCGATCTCCTCGACAGTCCGGCAGTTGATCTTCTGTCAGTCATCGATGCCGATCCTAACCTTGAGGTTCGGGACCTGAACCAAGGGGGATTGAACAATGTCCTGCGGATGAACTTCTTGCAGCCCCCGTTTAACAATGTGAAGGCCCGTCAGGCCTTACTCCATCTGATTGACCAGGAAGCGTTCCTAAATATCCTGTTCCCGGATCCAAGATACCGTGACACCGTCACATCCATCTTCGGACATTCCACGCTTTACACAAATGATGCAAATACGGGATGGTTCAAGAAGGGAGGGGATCCGGAGAAGGCCAAGCAGCTCTTCAGGGAGGCCGGATATGCGGGCGAAAAGGTTCTCATTCTCCAACCGACTGACTTGGGATTGGCAGCAAGTAGCGCCTGCCAACTGCTAGCAGACACCCTACGGAAAGTTGGAGTCAATGCAGAGCTTGCTCCGATGGCTTGGAGTGAACTTGCCACGCGCCGGTCTAGCAAACGCCCGGTCGACAATGGTGGCTGGAGTCTCTTCATTTCTGACCAGTCAGACTACGCCCTTGGAAATCCCATCGGCTCGCCTTTCTTGGTCGCGAGCGGTGACGACGCCTGGTACGGTTGGCCGAAATCCGCTGAGTATGAAGCGTTACGGGACAAATGGGCAGACGTTGAAACACTTGACCAACGCAAGGATCTGGCTCGGCAGATGCAAACTGTATGGTGGGATTTTGTCGGCGACATGAGGCTTGGTCAAAATTCCCAGCCAATTGCGCATAGAAAAGCGCTGACCGGCCTCATTGGTATGCCACAGATCATCCCCATGTGGAATCTCAGGAAAGCGTAGCGCCCGACAAGAGGATTGCTCGGACGAGTCAGAGGTTCGGCCATCGCTATGACAGCGATGGCCGAATGTTTTACTTCGGAACGACCCAAGGACTGGTGCTGGCGTCAAACTTACCATACGTCGGCACATCCCGCGGTAAAACAAATGTTGCGTGTCGTGCAAGAATGAATTAAACGGAGCAGGCCCATATGAGGAGGCCGAAATGAGGGAAAGCAAAGACTTACGGGGCGGGATGTATGCGACCGGATCTACGGACGGCAACCCACTGAATCGTCAGCCGCTTGTTGCCATTTCAGCGGATGTCGTGGAGCTATACAAATATCTCTGGCAGGCGACCCCTTTGCAGTACATCGAGGCGGCGGTTGCAGGCGCAGGGGTCTTTCCTTTGATCGTTCCTTCAGTTGGAGACAGACTTGACTTCGATCAACTCTTTGCCGCTGTTGACGGACTGATTGTAACGGGCTCCGGGTCAAATGTGCATCCATCACTCTATGGCGGTGACCGGAGTCAAGCAAATGGTCCCTACGATCCTGCGAGGGACTCGACCACATTGCCGTTAATCCTCAAGGCAATTGCCGAAGGGCTTCCTGTGCTTGCGATCTGCCGCGGGCTTCAGGAATTGAATGTCGCACTCGGTGGGACACTTGCGACGGAAATTCAAGAGCGGCCTGGGAGCCTTGATCACCGGGAGGTGCAAAGCGATAACCGCGACGAGCGGTACGCAATTCACCAAGTCTTATCCGTTACGCCAGATGGCTGCCTCTCCAGCGTTGTCGGTGCAGACAATATCATTGTGAATTCTCTCCATCGCCAAGCTATTGACCGGTTGGGGGAAGGGCTTGAAGTTGAGGCCCGGGCCGAGGACGGAACTATTGAGGCAGTGT
Source organism: Rhizobium favelukesii (assembly GCF_000577275.2). Classification (NCBI taxonomy): domain Bacteria; kingdom Pseudomonadati; phylum Pseudomonadota; class Alphaproteobacteria; order Hyphomicrobiales; family Rhizobiaceae; genus Rhizobium; species Rhizobium favelukesii. The sequence goes on along the minus strand of NZ_CBYB010000011.1, from coordinate 4,021 downwards.
CGTTCCGGAGCGCATCGGCTTTTGCCCTAGGCGTCCAGTGGCACCCCGAATACTGGATAAGCACCGATGAGATATCGGCACGCATATTCCGCGCGTTCGGCGACGCGGTCCGCGCCCGCGCGGCCCACAAAGGTCCTGTAGCGTACGTCGCTGAATAAGCAAGGCAATTAAGCACCGATGTCGTTATCTATCTGTCGAGATGCTGGACCTCCTGGGATGAGCGATGAGCTCGTGGGACGGGGGAAGCGCTCTGAGCCAAAACCGGACTGGCCGATCGCACTGGCATAACTGACTCTGTCACCCGTGACCTGCCACTGCGAATTTCCTCGAGGATGGATTAGACCGTATGTTCGCGGGGTGAGCGTGGCCCGCCCCCGCGGTAAGCTAGAATCGGGGGTTGCTCTGGATTGGCCGGAGCCGAGCCCCATGCTTAGCGAGGGCGAACCATGAAAGAGAATAGCGTAATTTTCATCGGCTTGGATACGTCGAAGCTGAAGATTTCAGTGGCGGTTGCCGATGGAGAGCGTAACGGCGAGGTGCGGTTTTTCGGCGACATCTCGTCGGAGCCGGCGTCGGTGGCGGCGATGGTCAACAAGCTTTCTAAGCTGGAGCGAAGCTTCACTTTGTTATGAAGCCGGCCCGACCGGCTACGGTCTTTATCGCCAGATTGTCGAATTGGGGCACGACTGCGTGGTGGTGGCACCGTCGCTGGTTCCCAAGCGTGCGGGCGACCGGGTGAAGACAAACCGCCGGGATGCCGTAAGCCTGGCACGCCTGCACCGGGCGGGTGAACTGACGGCGGTCTGGGTTCCGGATGAAGGCCATGAGGCGATCCGCGACCTGGTGCGGGCTCGCGAGGCTGCCAGCGACGCGCTGAAGCAGGCGCGCCAGCAGATTCAATCTTTCTTGTTGCGTCACGGCCGCATCTATACCGGTCGCAAGCCATGGACGCGTGCTCATACACGATGGCTGGCATGCCAGGCTGCGGAATCCGGGTTCATCGCGCGCACTATTCCGATTTGATCGCGCGCACCGTTCCGAGATGATGACGCGCACCATTCCGACAATTATCCGCGCAGCATTCCGAGATGATGGCGCGCAGTAGGAAGATGTCGTGAGGCCCGATCGTTGGGGTTATTTCTCCAGGTGGAAACATCGCCATGGAGAAGTGAATTGCCGACGAGGAGACTTATGATGCGCCAGGTGCGCGAGATTTTGAAACTGCAGCTGGATGTCGGTCTTTCGAACCGCGCCATTGCCAAGCAATTAGGCGTCGGGGAAACTTCGGTCCGCGACACGTTGAAGCGATTGCACCGGGAAGGACTGACATGGCCTTTACCGGATGCGATCAGTGACAGCGAGCTGGAGCAGCGCCTTTACGGGACACCCGGTAAAAAAGCGGGGCGCCGGAAGCAGTCCGAACCGGACTGGTCTGCTGTCGCGCGCGAATTGAAGCGCAAGCATGTGACGTTGCAAGTGCTCTGGGAGGAGTACATTGCTCGGGATCCCAATGGGTACCGGTATTCGAGATTTTGTGAGTTGTTCCGAAACTGGCATGGCCGGCTGCCTCTGGTGATGCGGCAAAGCCATGCAGGCGGCGAGAAGCTGTTTGTCGATTATGCCGGTGACAGGGTGGCTGTCATCGACCGCAAAACCGGCGTGGTGCGGGATGCACATATCTTCGTGGCGGTGATGGGGGCGTCCAGCCTATCGTTCGCGCTGGCGACGTGGAGCGAACAGTTGCCCGACTGGATCGAGGCGCACAACGCAGTCTACAGGTTTTTTGGTGGGGTGACGCAGCTTCTGGTCAGCGACAACACCAAATGCGCGGTGATCAAGGCTTGTCACTTCGATCCGATGGTCAATCGGTCCTATACGGATATGGCGCGACATTACCGGACGGCAGTTTTTCCAGCACGCCCGCGAAAACAGCGCGACAAGGCAAAAGTCGAAAATTGCGTCGGAATCGTAGAGCGTTGGCTTCTCGGCCGGTTGCGGAACCGAACCTTTTCCAGCCTCGCCGATCTCAACAAGGCAATCACCGATCTGATCACCCGGCTCAATGACGAACGGGTGATACGCCAGTACGGCAAGACGCGGCGCGCGTTGTTTGAGGAACTGGATGCCCCGAACCTGAAGCCGCTACCTGCCGAGCCCTGGGTGCATGCGGAATGGCGTCGCTGTCGCGTCGGTATCGATTATCATATCGAACTCCATAGGCACTTTTATTCCGTCCCTTACCGCTTTGCTCGCAGCGAGGTGGAGGTTCGATACACCATTCGCACGGTGGAAATATTCCTCGGTGGGGACAGAATTGCCGCGCATGTGCGTGGCAGCAGCAACGGCCGCCACACGACGGTTTCCGTGCATATGCCGCCAAACCATCAGCGGTATCGCGAATGGACGCCGGCGAAGATACGCAGTGAAGCAACCCGGATCGGACCCATGCTGCGCGTTCTCGTTGATCGGATCATTGAGAAGCGTGCGCATCCGGAACAGGGATACCGTGCATGTGTCGGCATCATCGGCCTGGAAAGGCGTTTTGGCGCCGATCGCCTTGAAGCGGCTGCGCAGCGCGCATTGGAATTCCAGGTGCTCAACTATCCCGGCATCAAATCCATTCTCGAAAAGGAACTGGACCGCATCCCCCAGTCCGAGCGCATCGAGCAGGAACCGATCCAGCACTCCAACATCCGCGGCTCCGGATATTACCATTGAAAGGAATAGAAATGCTCAAACATCCCACCCTCAACCTGCTGCAGCAGCTGGGGCTTGCCGGTATGGCAGAGGCCTTCGCAAGACTTACCGATAACGAAGACAGCGACAACCTCAGTCATGGCGAATGGCTGGCGCTGCTGCTGGATCAGGAAGCAACCTGGCGCAATAACAAACGTCTTGCGCTACGGCTTCGCAATGCGAAGCTGCACCATCCTGCTGTTCCCGAGGATATCATTCGCCGTGCGCCACGCGAATATGATCGCAGCATACTCGACCTGCTGGTTGCGGGCGACTGGATCAGAAAGCACGAGAACTGCGCCATTGTCGGTCCGACAGGCATTGGGAAAAGCTGGTTGGCCTGCGCCTTGGGACACAAGGCCTGCCGCGACAATCATTCGGTCCTTTACGTCCGGATGCCGGCATTGCTGCAGAGCCTCGAGCAGGCCCGCGGCATTGGCAACCTCGCAGCGCGCCTGAAAAGTCTCGGCTCCGTCGAACTTCTCATCCTCGATGACTACGGGCTTCAGCCCATCGACGGCAATGCTCCCCACTATCTGCTGGAGATCCTCGAGGGACGATACGGCCGCCGGTCGACGCTCGTCACCAGCCAATTCCCCGTGGCCAGATGGCACGAAAAAATTAGCGACCCCACCTACGCCGACGCAATATTGGATCGTCTTGTTCACAACGCTCACAGGCTTGAAATGAGCGGCGAGTCCATGCGTCGTCTGCGCCAATCGGCCGAAATACAGACCTGAAAAGGGCCGGACCTAAAACCGTGGAAAATATCCTGGCCAAAAGAATGTCGGACGCGCGGCCCGCGAAGCAGACCGGCCCCTACGGCGCGTTGGGAAGCGCGGCGCCGGACTGCTTCGCTCCGTTGGCGGCAATCTTCAGCCGTCCACAACGAACTCATCGACACCAGCTTGACCAGGATAAGTTCATAGTCACATTTACCTTCAACGATCCGTCGCCTCAGATGCGCGCGATCAAATCGGAACAGTGCGCGGCATCAGGTTGGAATGCATGCGCGCGATCGTCGGAATCCGCATGCCAGGCATTCGATCACCCCGCCCACCAAATCCTGTTGGCGGAATATTGCCAGGCGATCGAGGATGCCGGCGTGCGTCTGGACAGGCTGACCAAGCTGGTCGTCGAAACCGCGGCATCCTGGTCAATGGCCCCGGTTGTGGCCGCCTACCAGGCGATGCGCGGCGTCGCGTTCATGACAGCGGTCACCTTTGTGGTCGAAATCGGCGATGTCAGGCGCTTTGATAATCCTCGTCAGTTGATGGCGTATCTA
>NZ_CBYB010000010.1 GCF_000577275.2 Rhizobium favelukesii | reverse complement strand
ATCCTCGCCTGGTCGAAAGATCACAAGGTCGAATGGCATTACATCGCCTCGGGAAAGCCGATGCAGAACGGCTATGTCGAGAGTTTCAACGGGCGCATGCGCGACGAGCTGCTCAACGAAAGCCTGTTCTTCGGCCTCGATCATGCCCGAAGCGCCATTGCCGAATGGGCGGACGATTACAACCATTTCCGGCCGCACTCATCGCTCGGATACAAAACCCCGGCAGACTTTGCCGGGACCATCGCCGCAACCGGCTCCAACGCTGCGCAAGATGAGAACTTCGCGTTTCTGCCGGTTGCTCACACCGCGCCACTTGGCGTATTCAAAACCGCCGGGGCTCTAGTCGCCGCTGGATGAAAGTTCAGTGGCAGGTCAGAACCGGTCTTTCTGGCGATCGTTGACACCGACAGCCCTTGTCGATGCAAATCTCCCTCTGGACCATCGAGAGCACTATCGGTGATGACGCGCCGCCGCAACGCTAAACTGGGATGATTCAAAAAACGGCACTTCTGGGGAGTATTGATCCGGTATCGACAGCGCTGGCGTGGAGATGCACGAGAATTGGCTTACGGCGACTGGTTACCTAAACATGGACGAACTGAAGGAGCACAAGAAGGATAAGCTCCGCCAAGCTGCTTAGCGAGCCAGCTGAGCCGGTCCGCTTTGCAGAACCTGACGCAAACAGTCGGCCTTAAGCTTTCTTCATACTCCATAGCGCTCTGAGACCTGGAGTACTGACAAGATCGGTAAGTGTCCTACGACGCACAATCGGCGAAACGACTCCACAGAGAAAAATGGTGCCAGCAATGTCCCACCATATTTTCTGCATTTGCCGGGCAAGTGCCTTGCGCTCCTCTAGACTGCCTACATCCATCCACCTCGCCCTTACAGCCTCAAACTCGTCGCTCTTAACCCAGCCAGAGAAGCCCGCCTCGCCAATTGGAGCAAGCCAAGACATGGCCATCGGATCACGAAAGCTAAAATCCGAAGAGGACGTGATAGTGATGCTCCAGCCGCCGCTATCAACAGAACCTTTGTTTTCCGTACGTGCTATCACACCGCTCCAATCACTTGGTGCGAGCTCTGCATTTACTCCGATTTTTCGAAGCATTGTTGCCAATAATTGTGCGACGTCACTAAAGGCCCTAATACTCGTGGCTTGGAGAATAACAACCTTCTCTCTTGAGTACCCAGCTTCCTGAAGTAACCGCTTCGCCGCTTCGGGGTCTCCACCCTTTTTATACCAGCCTGTATTTTCGTCGTTAGAATAGATGGAACTATTTCCAAATAAAGACGTAACAGTCTTTGTGTAGTTCGAGTTGGACATGACAACATACGCGAATGTCTCCTGATCGACGAGGTGGAGGATGGCCTGACGCGCCTTAACGTTATCAAAGGGCTTCTGCAGACAATTCAACCGCAACAAAAAGTCGTCCCCATTGTCCATTGCCTGAAGCGCGAGGTTGGGATCGCTATCGATCATTGAAAAAAAATCGGGAGGGGCGTGTTCCATGAAGTCAATTTCGCCCGCCTGAAGAGCCGCAAATGCGGTCTGCTGGTCGCTGATGTTATCCCAAATTACGCGCTCGACGTTGACCACCTTGCCGCCTGCATACAAATCGGGCGGCTCGGCACGCGGCACATAATTTTCGTTGCGATCGTAAGTAACGCTTGCGCCCGGCGTGGCGAGATCATGATTGAACCTGAAAGGCCCCGAGCCAATATTCGCGGTAACCTGCTCGGTTGGGGGACGAATTGCATCCTTCTCTCGCATGACAAAAATACGTTCGGCCGCCAAGATGTCGATCAGCAAGCTCAGCGGCTTCTTGAGCTCAATAGCAAAGGTCTTATCGTCCCTGGTTGAAATATCCTTTACTTGTTCTGTTACCAGCGGTCCAACACCCGCTTTCATCTGACCCCAGCGGCGAAGCGAGGCGACACAGTCAGCCGCAGTGACTGGAGTGCCGTCATGCCACGCCAAGCCATCCCGCAGTTCGAATGTATAAATCCTCTTGTCCTCGGAAACACCCCACTTTCCCACCATTTGTGGTTGCGGTTCCATTTTGGTGTCAAGGCCAAACAGAGTGTCATAAATTGCGAGGGCGTGATCCCAAGTTATAGTTGAATACGAATAGTACGGATCATAGGCAAGGAGGTGACTGTGCATCGCCATGCGAACGGCACCCGCTGCCGTTGAGGCAGCATGCACGCGCGGGATCGGCGGGAAGGATAGTGCAGTTCCTGCCGCCATGCCCATCTTGATGATGTCGCGCCGAGATATATTAATGATTCACCTCCCATTTTGGACTTAGTTAACTGAGTTTTAGCAGCACCTCGCCTCGAAGCCGTCCGGTACGAACCTCGAAAACTCGCCAAGGTTATCATCCTGCAATCTGTAGGATCTGTACTTCGCGCGGCGAGTGTAGTGAGCCGAGAGTTGAGGACGTTCAGGCTTTAAGTCGCACGGCATGAGATCATTGACCCTGTTAATCGGAGAGGCGAGCGCGTAGCGGAGTGGTCGCTGGTTTAATGTGTCAGGTTGTGCTCAGCGTAGCGCGGATTGCAAGCAGCGCCGGCCTTTCGTCAAGGCGACGTTGGGTATAGTTTTCGTCGTTTGGGAGCGAGGAAAGCTTGACGGCTACAAACTCAGCGTCCGGGTCGATAAAGACGATCTGCCCATCCTGTCCACGCGCCCATAAAGTGCCACGACGCGTATCTTCGATCCACCACTGGTTGTGATAGGCTCCGTTGGGAAGTGACTGGCGGCTGCTTCCTGAGAGTTCGACACCGCCGCTCCGTGTTCCTCTTATCCAGCTATGGGGAATGATTTGACGCCCGTCCCTGGAACCACCCTCAAGCAACAACATTGCAAACCGACCCAAATCACGCAGAGTCGCACACATTCCGCCAGCCGCTGCCGCTAATCCGGCGTGGTCCACAGTAATATAAGCATCCTCGCCAGCGCCCATTGGCGCCCAGATTTCTTGGCTCATGAGATCCGCCAACGATAGCCCAGACGCCCGCTCCAAGAGACAGCCCAGTACGGTGGTTGTGATGTTGCAATAGTGGAACGAGGCACCGTGTGGCCGCGCGGCTATGTTGAGCGTGAGGATCAGGTCCCACACTGTGCGTGGCCAGTCTGGCCGGTTGTGATCGTGCCAGCCATTGGCGAGATAAAGTTTCTGGAGGTGGGAATCTTGATTCCGGGATTCGTCGAAAAATACACCGCCAGTCATGTCGAGCAGCTGCTGAACCGTCGCTCCCCGGAAGGCGGTTGCAGCGAGTTCCGGCAGATATTCTATGACCGGCTCTTTGACATCCAGTAAACCTTTGTCCTCGACAATTCCGGCGAGCGTACCTATGAACGATTTTGTCGCCGAGTGGATAAGATGCTGCTTGTGCGGGGCGAGTTCATTCATGTAACGCTCAAATATGATCCGGCCCCGATGCAAAACGAGGAACCCGTCTGTAGAGCTCTCTTTAAGGAACTCATCGACGGAGCGTTTACCCTCACGGAAATCGACCATAATATCCCCAAGCGGCTGAAGGCTCTCGGGGAGTGGCCGCACGGGACCGTCGCCCCGCCATATCGGGGCCGTTGCCGTCATTTCGCGAACATGCTGGTTGGTCCAGCGGTTCCAAGGCGGCAAGTCCCAGCCGTCTCGCGGTATGATCGGTGCGCCGGGGTTACGGCGATCGCGCAACCGCATGTCATTCATACTTTCTTCCTCTTCGTTCCATCAACGTGCTCGACACACCATTTTCATTTCCGGGTTGCCGCTATGGAAATGCCTTGGGCTGCAAAGCGGGCGCGGTTGTGAATCAACTGCACCTAAACGGTGGCCACGCACCGTCGTGACTTAACGAGCTGCGGAATCTTCACAATGTCGGAAACCCTAAATACTTGCGTTAAGGGTATCTGTACCTCAGCTTCATTGGACTTGCAACATATGTTGTAGGTGACAACAGATAATCCATACGTTTCATAAATTGGAACGCAGGCTGCGCTGGGTTAAACACGTCCGAGCGGCAGTCCTCTACCTGATCGTCCTTACCGGGGATCGCCGCCTTGTCGGGACATTCTCTCCTGTCTCAAAACCGGTTCCGCGGGCGTCAAGTGGGTATCCGGCGTCAGGCCATAGCCTACAAGGCGGCGCACGATAGCGCCGTTCTTCTGCTCGACATCGTTTTTCCGATAAGCGCGAGAGCGCGTTACGTCTAATCCTTCGCTGCGGCACCAGGAGACGACAAATGCGTTCATGAATGCACTGTCGTTGTCGAAGTCGACACCCAGTAACGGAAATGGGAATTGCGGACAGGCTTGTTTGATCGCGACGATCACATTGCCGCTATCGCGCGTGCGGACCGCCGAACTCAGCCCGGCTCGTCGGCGCTGACCGCCACGGGCGACGACACGAACCTCGCTCAAAAGCCGATCAATCGTAGCCGGACTTACAGTAAGCAATTTACCGCGCAGCTCGTCATTCATTGTCAACGGCCGTGCCGCTCAAGTGCGGGCAGCAGGACAGTTATTGACGGCTTAAGCCGTTTTGAGCACAACCTCCCCGAAGCTTCCCACAAGACGGAGGGCCTCGCGGACATCGCCACCATAACGGAGCCTGGGCTGCTTGTTCCCAATTACCGGCTGATCACGACGTTTAAGAACCCGGATCGCATGCTTGCGATGATAACCAGTCACTGCGACAAACTCATCGAGGATTCGTTGCTTGTCAGCTCGAATGCTCAATCGATATCGTTCGATGATTGCTTGAACCAATTCCGATCGAGCTGTCATGCTGATCTGCCTTGCCATCCATCCCTCCGAACCAGGGTGGCAACTTCGCCTCATCCCCTTCGGAAGCTACAGCCTACCGGTAACATTTTGCTTGAGGCAATGCGGGGGGCAATTGTGCATCTCGCCCGACATGCGCAGGCCACAAACGAGGAGGCTTGCCGTGACGGCAACTTCATCCAAAGCGCGGCGGCTAGGTAAGGGAGCCCTCGCGATGGCTGCTTCCACTGATCTGGTTCCCGTCGCAAGCTCAGCAACTGCCTGTACCGAATGCTCCTCAGGCGCGCAAGCCGACGACGGCGGCGTTATTCCTTTCCCACGGCCCCGCTACGAAGGTCATGTCGAAAAGGAAGTTCGCATCCAGATGAGCGATGGGATCGCTCTACGCCGATATCTATCGTCCGCAAGGGGTGGATAGCCGGTTGCTGACAATCCTGATCCGCATACCATACAGTAAAGCGCCCTACCAAGACCGGCGTAAGTCGGCTGCACGTAGTGGCGTAGCCTACATGTTGCCGGGGCAGGGCTTTGCAGTCGTGGTTCAGGACGTTCGTGACCAATACAGTTCGGAGGGGCCCTACCACATCTTGCTGGGCGACGTTGACGATGGTTGGATCACATCACAACATTGGCCGAACGGCAAGGTCGGCGGTTTTGGTTGCTCGGCGCTTGGCATTGCACAAATCATGATGTCGCAGCGCGGTCCGCCGGCGCTCGCGGCTATCGTTCCGCAAGGCGCTTCCGGCTCGATGCGCAACATGCCTTACGACTTTCAACCCGACAACCTTCCCAGATTCAGCCGGTGGTTCAGATACCTTCGCGACAACGCAACATGGGGCAGCCAGCCGCCGAATACCCAAATTCCCGCATTCGTTCGTACGTTGCCAATTGCTGATATGACCGAGCGGTCTGGCGGTTATCGGAACGATTGCCGCGATTGGACCACCCATGCTGCCGGCGATCCTTGGTGAGATCGATACCAGCTGTTTGATAAAAACTCGCGGCCGGACGTACCTGCGCTCCACGTCAATTCCTGGTTCGATCTTAACGTGGGGGGCCAACTCGACCTGTTCAACGCGTTCCAAGAACAGGCGGTCTCGGAGCGGTCGCGCCACAACCAGTATAATCATCTCCCCAACCTCACATGAGACCAATCAGTCGCCATATGTTTATGGAGAGCTCAACTTCGGCGACGTGCGGCAAGATTACTGGGGTTATATTTGCGCTTGTGCAAGCATTGGTTGCATTGGCCCCTGGTGATCTCAATCTACCCCACGTGCAATACTATTTGATGGGGGCAAATCTCTGGAAATCCAGCGACAGCTGACCGCTGCCTGCGGCGACAATACGCAAACCGAGATGAAGGTTGCCGAGAATGTAATTTACCATGATGCTGATCATTCTTAGCACGTCCTCCTCGCGGTGGTTCCGAATTAGGCCGTGAGTTGGTGCTGCATTGTTGTGAAAATCGAAGTGCCTTCGATTAGGGCTGGCTTAGGACCCCGCTCACTCAGCGGGGCCGTGCCAGAACGTTGCGGCCGGGGCGGGGGCCATCCCTAGAAGGGCTATGTGACGGCGGCAAAAGGCTTGGCTGAAGACGTCGATCGTCAAGTGCCGACCTTGCGAAGTTCAAATTACACCAAAAAACAAATGCATCAAAAATGAAGACGTAAAACAATCGTTGCATTTGTGGGCGAAACCTGCGACTTAGTATCGGACACGCGGGACTCCGGTGGATTGAGTGCCTGAGACATTCGTAAAGAGAGGGACAGTCGCGGTGAGGCTTGATGAATATGTGCAGCATGACGCCATCGGTCTGGCGTCTCTCGTGAAAGCGGGTGAAATTACGCCGTTGGAGCTAACGCGCTTGGCACGAGAAGCGCACGATGAGGTGAATCCCCGGGTAAATGCTGTCATCGAGTTCTACGAGGATGCCGAGTCTGTCGCCGGTGCGGATGACGGTGTTTTTGCCGGTGTACCATTTCTTCGAAAAGACACCGGAGCAAGCGAGGCTGGCCGCCTCCAGGAAAAAGGAAGCCGTCTGTTCAAGGGCTGCCGACCTGATACAGATAGTTATTATTTTCGCCGCGCACGGGAGGCAGGGCTCAGGACCCTCGGAAGAACAACGATGCCTGAATTCGGGACATCAGGCATGAGCCAATCGATCTTAAATGGAGTCACTGGCAATCCGTGGGATTTAGATCGGTCTGCAGGTGGATCGTCCTCGGGATCCGCGGCTGCTGTTGCTGCCGGCATTACACCAATCGCACACAGTAGCGACGGCGGCGGATCAATTCGTATCCCGGCATCCTGGTGCGGTCTTGTCGGCTTGAATCCATCTCGCGGACGCATTTCCGGCGGCCCAAACAACCAAGACGCATCATTTGGCCGTAGTCGGGAGTTTGTTGTCTGTCGGACCGTCCGCGACATGGCCGCTGCGCTCGATGTTTTTTCCGGCCCTCGTCCTGGCGATCCGTTCATCATCACCCAACCGAAGCGTTCTTATTGCGAAGAACTTTCACAGCTGACGGGCGCTTTGAGGGTTGGAGTTGCCAGGACTAAATGGGGTGCCGTGGATCTGGAGCCGGAAGTGCTTGCGGCCGTCGATTCGACGGCCACTCTGCTGGAGGAAATGGGACACAGGATCACCGAAATCGAGCCACCTTACGAATCTGCAGAATATTCAAGAATATTCCTCGCCGGTTCAGCCCGCAGCGCGCACCTACTCGGTGAAACAGCCCAGGCAATGGGGCGGACCATTAGTGCGGATACCGTGGAACCCATTAATTTAAAGATTTATGAATATGGCCGAAGGGCATCACCGTTTCTGACGGGCGACGTACAAGAGCTTATGCGAAAGATGTGGGTCCGCGTAGCTGAGGCGGTCGAACCGTACGATATACTGCTAACGCCCACAATGCCAACTGTGGCTCTACTACATGGCACCATTTACTGCACGACCAACCCAACGCTCTCCGCAGAAGAATTCATGGAAGCGGATGCCGCGCTTTATCAATATCTTGGAGTGCTCAATGTTACGGGACATCCGGCAGTATCTTTGCCGTTGGGACAAAGTCCCAACGGCATGCCTATCGGACTTCAAATAGTTGCCCGTTTCGGCGACGAGGCGACGCTGGTTCGCGTCGCACGGGATCTGGAGGAGGCGAGGCCCTGGAGGGAGCGGCACCCGAGAGTTTGGGCTGGCCAACAGCATTGATCTGCGGACGCCCTGATGACATCGGATCCAACGCTCATCGAATACGACAGCTATTTTTCTTCGAGCGAGCACTGACCTTAGAAGGTCCGCGTGCAAGGTTCGTGGGCTTCTCAACCGTTATGCGGGAAATGGAGCAGATCAAAATCGTCGCGTCACTACAATGAAGCCCAGGCTTTTCCGCTCGAGCCAATCAACCTGGAGAAAAATGCGCAACCCATCCAGCTAAGGCCATAATTCACGGGTTAGATCGCACAAAGTCTGGTCGATGGCTGTTATAAGAACGCATCATTAGTCAAGAACTGCACAAAGGAAGCAACTCATGGCGACAATAGGAGTTTTGTCCCTGTCGAACGACGGCCGCTACATTGGCCACCATCCCGAATTTGGTTACGGCATAGCCCATCCGACCCGATACACGTCTCCTCCCATCTCGAAGCAAATTCCCGGAGCTTGGGCAAACAATGTCGTTTCAGGCGATCCTGATTGCGAGAGTGAGTATGTGAAAGCCGCCAAAGAGCTTGAACGAAACGGAGCTGCTGCGATTACTTGTGATTGTGGCTTTACTGTGCGGTATCAGAAGGCTATCGCATCGGCGGTATCAATACCAGTATCTACTTCTAGCCTACTCCTCCTGCCAGCCCTTCTATCCACCGTCCCCCCGGACAAGAAGATAGCAGTACTGACTGCGGATTCGCGCTGCATAGATGCGGAAATTTGGGCTGCGCTCTCTATCACTGATCCATCAAGGTTGATTTTCGAAGGGCTCGAGGACACAGCGACATACGCTTACATGTGGGCCGAGAAAGGCGAAATCAATGTCGAGGGCGTCTTGGCTGATACTGACGATATCATTGCTCGCGTTCAAAAACATGAAAATGTAGCGGCGGTTCTTTGCGAATGTACGGTATTCGTGCGAGTCTCGCCTCGAATCCGAAGGGCAACGGGGCTCCCGGTCTATGACGCAGCGCACAACGCGGGTCTCCTTATGGCTGGCGTAAGCTAGGTGCGGGGGCCTCCTCGCCTCTAAAGCTATCCCCGTGCGGGTGTGTGCACAGACGGAAAATCGATGTGCCGATTGCATCTCGAGTAAAGGTGGTCAGCTTGTCGCGGTGCCAATCGGACTGGGGGCAGGCGCCTCAGGGTCTTCTGGCCCTGCCTGCTGAACTGATGACAACCGTGCCGGCCTTTGCGGACGGGCCTATCGAACCCGCCTTTGTGCCACTGGCGATTACGACGGAGCCGAAGACGGCTACCGATGCTTTGCCGAACCCGGAGCAGACCTTATATGAGGGTGCGCGATATGAGGGTGCGCGGCGATGTGCCGGTTGATCGGCTGTAGTCTTGATGCGCGCGATGCGAGGGACGGCATGATCGTCGCGGGCCATCGATCACCGATCCTGATCGCGACACGGGTTGTGGACTTCCGCTCCATCAGGCGCTGACCTTTGATAGTACAGACCGAGTTGAAGCTTTGATCCGCATTCCGGGTTCACCGTGATCTTCCGATCGAAGCGCGGGGATCGTTTGAAAGTGAGCGCTACGAACGGCCCACCTTTCCTTTTGTGATCGAGGCCGCGAGATAAGCTCCTTCACCGATAGGAGCGGAACGGGATGGTTGGAGATCGCGCTGATGCCATGCTTGAAGTCATGGATGAAGGCATACATGACGCCAGGCATGAGGGAAAATATCGTCGGATCGAGGTGATCACCGGTCGTCGCCAGCGGCGGAATTGGACTGACGAGGAGAAGGCGCGCATCCTTGCGGAAAGCGCGGAACCTGATGTGAACATCTCGGCTGTTGCTCGGCGCTGGGGCGTCAATCGCGGTTTGCTGAATGTTTGGCGTCGGGATGCCGGGCTGACCTCTCGTCGTTCGGCCAAGATCTGCGCGCAGCGGGCGATGTTCGTGCCGGTGACCGTGGTTGGCGATCGAACGTCGCCCGAGAGCTTGCCGTCGGATGCCGCCCACTTCGCCGCAGGTCGGATTGAGATCGAGATTGCTGGCGCACGCCTGACCATGATCGGCTCGGTGGCGCCCGAGTTGGCGCAAGCGGTAGTAACGGCGTTGCGGGGTAGCCGGTGATCGGTCTTTCCCCTGGTGGAGTGAAGATCATGGTTGCGACACGGCCTGTCGACTTCCGGCGCGGCATGAATGGCCTGGTGGCATGGTGGCTTCGGCGCTTGCGGCTGATCCGTATTGCGGCGACGTGTTCGTGTTCCGCGCCAAGCGTCTCGATCGACTTCGCTGCATTTATTGGGACGGATCCGGCATGATCCTGGCGACGAACGATCTGCATTCATACTGCATCTCTCTTTCGCATTCAGTTGAAGGTTTTGGCGTGTCTGGCATATTCCTTATGGGCGGCGACGCGATCGACGAGTTGGTTCCATCGACTGCATTGCTTTTGCGGTAAATCTGTCTTCGGAAGCTCGTACAGGTAGTAGTGTCCGTTGTAGGCATGGCTGGTGACGAGGCCGTGTTCAGCCCATCTGGCGAGGGTATGCTCATGGATATTGAGGTGTGCGGCCGCCTCCTTTTTTGTCAACATCCCACGATCCCGGAGCCGGTCATAGCGTGATCTCAGCTTGTACTCGCGAACGAGATAGGTGACGCGTTTGGTTGTGAAGCGAGCATTGCGCTGGTCACGGCGCGCCACGGAACCTGGACGATATGCCTGATCGTTGAGAATCTCTGCGATCTCGGAAAAAATATGATTATCGAGGAGTTTGTCGATCAATTCGATTGATGTCGGGGTTCGTCTTGATCTGCTGGCTGGGCGATTTTGGGCTGATGGTGACGAGCGTCTGCGTTTTACCGCCCTTGAAGCGAATATGAGCCTTGGTTGTGCCTCTCTTGGGTAGTTTGAGGAGGGTGACGTCCTCAATGATGTGGGCAAGCAGGCGCTTTCGCTCGCGGTTCGGGGTCTCTGGATTGGTCCAGAGCTTTTTGAAGTCCGCCGTCATTGCGACCAACCGCTCGTGGACGGCCTTATCGAGGATGAATTGATCGTGCTCCCGGCCGCGCTCGCGCTCTTCGCGGGCGTTAGCCAGGATGCGGAGCTTCCCATTCCATTCGCCTTCGAGCGTGTCGGCGACGAGGCGGTTATTGGGATCGACGAGCATGAAACGGCGCTGGGCGAGATCGGCTTCCGTTTGGGCACGCTCGATCGCGCGACAGCGCAGCCGGTCCGCTTCTTCATGTCGCGCTTCGATCTCCTTGCGGACTTCAATCGACAGTTCGATGGCCGCCGGCGTCATCTGCTCGGCGATCAGCATGCCGATGGCTTCGTCGACGGGAGGTGCAGCGATCGCCTGGCACAAGGGTTCACCGCGATTGCTACGGGCGCGATCACAAACGTACCAAGCTTCCTGCCGACCGCGTCGAGCAGCGTAGCGCATGTGAAAATGCCTGCCGCACTGCCCACACACGGCCCGCCCCTGCAGCAGCGCCGAGCCCTCCCGCGGAGGTGATGCGACCGCCGCGTTCCATTTATGGCAGATGTTCGACTTTAGAATCCTCAGATTCTCCTGATGCTGCTCCCAATTGATATAGCCGGGATGGGCATCTGGAATACACGCCGTCCAATCGTCACTAGCTTGTTCACGCACGATCCTCTTGCCATCAATGGTTCGTCGATAGCGACGGCGGCCATAGGCATAGGCTCCGGCGTAACGTGGATTGTGCAGCACGCGCATCGCCGTCGAAGGCGTCAGTGGCCGGAAAACCGTCTGGCTGTCGTGCAAGCGGGAGGGAAAGAGAATGCCTTCCTGACGAAAGGCCTTGACGGTCTGGGAGGCGGATCCGACGCGAGAGAACGTCTCGAAGAAATGGGCGATCGTCTCTCTGACTTGCATGTCTGGATCAAGCGCCACATTGCCGGAATGATCGTAGACCATGCCGGTTGGCAGTGGGCAACGAAACTCGCCGCGGCGCGCCTTGTTGAGGATGCCGCCGCGCAGCCGTGCCTTGATCACATGTAGTTCGGCCTCACTCATTGTTCCCTTTAGGCCGAGCAGGAGCCGGTCGTTGAAACTTGCCGGGTCATACGATCTATCATGTTGATACCCTCATTCGGTAGCAGATTGGGTAAAGTCGAGGTGTTGCCGCACGCCGGATTTGAGCTCTTGTATTGCGGCGATTGTTGCAGCGGCATCTGGAAACAGAACGCGTTTGTGAAGGGCGTTTTGGTGGATACTGATCACGCCATTGCGGATTCGATGCCGGATCCAGGAGCGAGAAACGTCCGCCACCGCCGCCAATTCAGACACCGTTAGCCACCCCGGGAGGTGGTGAGAGCGGGTTGGCGTGGACTGCCTCAATACGCGATGGCGTTGTCGGACGACCTGGACGGTGGGAACAGGAACGTAGCTGCGGCGCGGTGAGCGGAAGCCTTCCTCAGTCAGTGTGGCCGCTATTGCCGTGTCGTCAAGCCCTTGATGAGCCAGCTCAAGCAGCCGGACCTCCATCTCGGCGCCGCGAGACAAGGCGCTCAAGGCATGCACCCTCGGCTCGACCTCGCGTTCGGTAACGTCACCTCCTCGCCAAACGATGCGGATCGTAATCCGATCTCGCACCACCCGTTGCAGGATCACTTTGTCGATCAAGCTGCGTAGTAAGGTTTTCTTGCGTCCCCACTCTATGTCAGATCTCTGCCAAAATTCAGGAAGCTGCGAACCGGCAGCGATAAAATCATTCTGCAACCGCAGGCTCTCCTGGTTGTTGACCATCTGATGTGGCGTCGATTGCCGGATATAAATCACGGCCTTTCGGCACAAATGTTGGGTCGTTATCAGATCCGACATCATGGCTCGCCCTCCAGAGAACCATGCGGTTTCGATAGGGGTGATTCGGTTTCTGACGTCAGGCTATCATGCTCAGCCATATCGTCGGAACTTTGCGGCGCCTGCGCCTTTGCACCGATGACCAGGCGAATAAAATCGCGAACGCTCGCAGTCGAAAGCTTGGCTGAAAGCACATCTGGTGCCGATGGATACAAATTGGTGGCTGATATCGGAATCTTCAGGAAAACATCATCGCGATAAACGACAAGAAGTTGCCGAAAAGGCCCGACGCTGCTTGGTCCCGCCGCCAAAACAAAGTCGCGCCCATAGAGAGGATGCGTCCGATCCGTAACGGTTATCCGTTGATCATCCCCAAAACTAATTGGGGCATTAAGATGTGTGCTCGTAGACACCGTCCTCGTCGAGGATCAGGGTGTCAGCAAGGGCGCAGATCTCGAGCAGACGCTGCCAGTCGGCATTGTTGCGCGCCAGACGGGAGACCTCCAGGCCCATGACGATCCCGGCATGCCCCATGCCGACATCGCTGACCAGGCGCTGAAATCCTTCACGCCAGACCGCCGATGCGCCGGATTCGCCTTGATCGTTATCGATGACGATAATCTGCTCCTCGCGCCAACCCAGGGCGATAGCGCGGCCGCGAAGCGCATATTGGCGCATGGCGCTCTCGGTATTGTCGATGACTTGCCGCATCGAAGATTGGCGGATGTAGAGGTAGGCGCTGCGTTCACGGTGATGGGACTGGACTTTGAGGTGTACATTCATGGTGCTCTCCGTTGGTGGATGCTCATGGCGATGGTCGCCAGGACATGAACGACGGCGCTGAGTTCGCCGTGCGCCGGTCGGGTGGCCGATGACGGGTAAAACTGCTCTTGGTCAAGGCTTGCCGCTGCAGGCAGTGCGCGGGCCCATCCCCACATGCCGCGGCGCAGAAAAAGAATGAGGCCGCTACGGGCCTTGAGCGGCAGAACTTCGCCGAGAGCTGCGCTGCGCAGCACCTCGTACTGGTCCGCGATGTCAGGCAATGAACATGCCGGTCCCGTGGTAACGTCTAGCGGATCGTTTTTTTAATACCCGCTCGATCGTCCTGGGATGTAGTGCGATATCGAGTTCGTTGCGGACCAGCTTGGCGAGCTCGCGTGCATGAACGGGTTCGCCCGGAACCAGCCTCGCCTGCAGAAATGCCAGGACTTTGTCGTCGACCTTGTGGGGCCCGCGGGGACCCGGCTTTGCCGGCACCAGTCCGGCAATCCCGGTCAGGTCGAAGTTCGCCTTGGCCTGGTAGTAGGTTGGCCTGGAAACACCATACTCGTCGGAAGCGTCCGTTACCGAGACGTTGTCGATGGAGACGCGCCGCAGCATCTCGTATTTGACCTGCACGGCGTCGTGCGGATCGAAGAACTCGCTGCCGCGGAACTTCGGGTCGCGTACCTTCTCGGAATTTGGATTGAAGGTGCCCTCGTCGATGAGGGCACCCATCCTTGATCGCTTGCCGCCGTACTTCGCAGGCATTGCGGGCTCCGGGTATGAGGTCGGGTGTTAATGTATTGATAATTATACCGCACATCTCATTTATATCAAGGACATTCTCCGAGTTAATCAAGGACATGTGGCGTGAAAAGTGGGATGTATCGCTCATTGCGAGTCTCTTGCGGCATAATCTCGTTTACATCAGCGGCATAATTATCCTTACACTCCGCTCGCGACCGCGCTGCCAACCTGCCACAAAGGTGTTCCACCATGCTGGCAAGTTCCATCAAGTTCGAAACCAGCAAGAGAGCGCGCCCGTTGCTCGCGAGAACTTCTGGATCAATGCTGACAAGATCAGTCCATTGAGGGGGAAGCGGCCATATGGCGCCATCGTCGGTCTGCAACAGCAACCGTTCGCCCTGCAAGTTACTTCGCTTACCAACGCAGGGCAGCTGCCGTCCGAAAAGGGGATGAAATGGGTGCGTGACCCGCACAAACTCCTGATCTGTGCCGGTCGGGGCTGCATTCTCAGGTGAGGTACAAGTGGCTGGAGGCGGGCAAGTTCGTTTGGCCGCCGATCCGCGATGGCGCCATGCAGATGACGCGCGAAGAGTTCTCGCTTCTGCTGGCCGGTATTGACTGGACAAGGGTGAAGCAGAACCCGGTAAAACGTCCCTTGAAAGTAGGTTGATCCTATTGGTTTTACTTGATGATTCTGGTCTTCGTGGTAGGATTCGTCATGCCGCTTCGACACGATCCCTTGCCCCAGGACGCTGCGCAATTGACCCGGATTATTCTCTCGCTCGACGAAGAGAACGCCGATCTCAAAGCGCGCGTTGCCTTCCCTTGAGGGCCAGCTCTTCGGGACGAAATCGGAGGAGATGACGACCATCGATCCGACGCAGGCGATTCGTGACCTTGGCGATCTGAGCGACATTCCCGTTGCTGCCAATGACGATGTCGCGCCGGTCGGTGAATACAAAACGCAGCCACGGCGATCGCCTGCTCGCAATATCGGCCACTTGCCCAAGCACCTTCCGCGTTATGAAGAGCTCATCGAGCCGGAGAGCAAGGTGTGCCCTGCTGCTCGTTCGAGCTTCATTGCATCGGCACGGATGTCAGCGAGGCGCTCGACATCGTGCCGGCAATTGTCCGGGTCAAACGAACGATCCGGCCGCGCTATGCATGCCGGGCCTGCGAGAGTGCCATCGTGCAAGCGCCTGCACCGGCGCGTGTGATGGACGGCGGCATGGTGACGACGGCATTCGCTGCCCATGTCGCTGTTTCGAAATATGCCTGGCATCTGCCACTCAATCGCCAAGCGCAGATGCTTGCCTCCTGCGGCGTCATCATCGATAGGGGAACCCTCGGCGCCTGGGTGACGCGGGTCGCCTGGTGGCTTGAGCTTCTCTACGATGCGCTCACCGCCTTCATCCGCTCGCAGCCGAGGGTGTTCTGTGATGAGACGCCGCTTCCGCGGCTCGATCCGGGGCGCAAACGCACTACGCTTTGTCAACTCTGGGCGCAGGCGGTCGACGATCGGCCATGGAATGGTCCGGCACCGCCGGCGGTGGCCTATACTTTTGCCGAAAGCCGTAGCGCTCGCGAGGTCGAGGGGCAACTGTCGTCGTTTGCCGGCGTGCTTCAGGTTGATGGGTACCAAGCCTATAAAACCATGGTCAAGCGTCCCGAAATCTATCGCATCGAAGCTGACTTGCGCGGGGAAAATGCCGATACCCGGCTTATCGTCAGGCGTCGCGAGACAGCTCCCATCAAAAAGGACGGAAGGCGCGCGCTGGCTGAGAACCTGCCGCGGGTCGAGCAGGTAGATCCAGCCCGACAGCATTGCTTGCCCATGTGGTTGCGCCGACGTGGTTCGGATCGGCGAAGATCGAACGGAACGGCTCGACCAGATTCCGGCACGCTACCAGGTGATCGTCACGATCCGCCCGAAATACGCGTGCCACAAGGGTCGAACGGACGTCGTTCAGACCATGGCGCCGGCGGATCTGTTGGAAGGGAGTTGGCCAGCTAACCTGGCGCAGATCGCCGTCTCCAGACATTCCGAACATATGCCGCTCAATCGGCATGTCGCGGTCATCGGCACGGGTGCCAATCGACCGCACGGTCCTGGCCGACTGGATGGGGCGCCCGGGTGGAGAAATCGCGCCAATAGTCGACCACATGGCCAAACGCCTGATATCGGAAAGCGCTCGGCTCTGCGTCCACGAGCCACGGCTCCGGTCTTGAATCCGGGGCGCGGAAAGACGAAGACTGGTTATCTGTGGGCCGTGCTACGCGACGACCGCGGCTGGAACGGATCTGCGCCGCCGGGCGAGGTGTTCCATTATCGACCTGGGCGTAATGGCGAGTATGCCGCAGAACTCTATGACTTCAATGATACGATCCAAGTTGACGCCTATGGTGGCTATTCTCACCTCGCCACGCCAAAGAGCTCGGGCGGCGATGCGTTGAGGCTCTCCTGGGCACATCTATGGACGCCCCGACTTTGCAAGGGTTAAATTAGCAGTTTTGGCGAGACCTGTGGCTGCAGTCATCTATTCGGCCTCTCAAATGTGCCGCACCCTGCGACACCGGCCTTGATGGTAGATCCCAATCACGCTCCGCAAACTCGAGGTTCGATGCGCCCAACGGGCTCTGCGGCTCCGGTTAGCCCGGCTTTGCCATCACTCGCTCTTTACCCTCGCAGCCACATCGACCAGACGAGGTCGAATTGAAATTATGCTATCGTCGCAGCCATCCGTTCCACTGGCGCCCATAGCTTCCGCCAAACCGCAGCAATGCCCAAACAACACGAGCGGTTTTGTTCGCAATTGCGACTGCCGCGACATTCGCCGGCCGACGGTCTCTAAGCTTTGCCAGCCATGTCCAGGACTTGCCGCTCCAGCGCATGATTGAACGGCTGCCATAGATCAAGAGTCTCCTGAGATAGCCGTCAATACGTTTGCTAATCCTTCCAAGGCTCTCGTTACCATCCGTGGAATGCTGTCTCGGAACAAACCCAAGCCACGCGGCGAAATGGCGGCCCGATTTGAAGTCGGACGGCTCTCATGGAGGAAACCAAGGCGGTGGCTGTAACGACACCCACGCCTGGAATGGTCATCAGTCGCCTGCACGCATCGCTCCGCTCTACGACGGCCATCAGATCGCGATCAATGCGGAAGAGTTTTGTTTTGACCTCCCGCAACTGCTCGACGAGATATCGTAAGGCATGGCGGGCAACGGCTGGGAGCTCCTCGAAATCCTCGTCTTCAATAACCTTGGTCAGAAGGCCGATGTTGTGGGCTCGGTTCGGAGCGCTAATACCGAATTCTGTGAGATGGCCGGGGATCGCATTGGTCAACTGTGTCCGCTGACGGATCAGCATCTCTCTGACGCGATGAAGGACCAGAACTTCCTGCTGCATCTCTTCCTTGATCGGAACGAACCGCATTGTTGGCCGAGTGACCGCCTCACAGATCGCTTCCGCATCGGCAGCATCATTCTTGTTGGTTTTGACATAAGGTCGAACATACTGTGCCGGGAGAAGCCGAACATCGTGCCCAATGTCACGCAGGAGACGTGCCCAGAAATGCGAGCCTGGGCAGGCTTCAAGTGCGACGAGGCAGGGCCGCAGGCGGCGGAAAAGAGTCTCGACTTCCTCTCGTCTGAGATTTCGCCGAATGACCGGCCTGCGGGCAGCATCGGCAGCGTGAACTTGAAAAACGGATTCTGCGATATCGAGGCCAACAACACTGGCATGAACTTCCATGATGAACCCTCTCGTTGATACGCCGTCATCATTCCCCACGGCTGGCTCCGGCGGAAGGGCGCGTCCATACCATCATGGCCGCAGAAAGCTGATCAAGGCCAAGCCAACGGAGGATTCGCCCCTCGTCGACGAGGCATTGTCGCGCGTCGCCGCCCTTTACAAGATCGAGGACAGCATCCGCGGTTGTGATCCCGATCATCGCCGGGCTGTCCGCCCGAAACCTGTCCCGCCCGCTGGTGGACGAGTCTTCACCTGGCTTGCAGCTCAGCAAACCGCGTCTCGCGCAAGTCCGCCTCGACGAGCCCATGGCCTATAGGCTCAAACGCCAGGACGGCTTTAGCCTGTTCCTCGATGACGGCCGCGTCGACATCGACTCCAACCTGGTCGAAAACGCGATCAGAAGCCCGGCCGACGGAGACGCCGCATACCAAGGGGGTGAACTCGGCTTGGCGAGCAAATAGGCGACTTGCAAAACAGGCAGTGTTAGGTACGGTGAGTTTTGCTCGGGCAGTTGGCCGCGAAGAGATGCTCATTGCGATCGATGTAACAAAAGCTGAGGCAATCGCGCGCTGTTGGAAGAATTCCTGCGTTTTTCGGAGGAACAACGCAGGTCCACGCTCCTCGCGGGGGAGTAAACGCCGCAATCATTCTCGTTTTTGCTCGTATCTTTGAGAAACGACAATCGGTTGCAGGAGTTTGCTTATGACCATCAACATCAAAGACATCAGCGAGAAGGACCGCAACAGCGTTCTGCATCCGTTCACGCAGCTGAAGGATTTTGCCAGCGGTAAGCTTGGCGAACCGACCATCGTCGAGACCGGCAAGGGAATCCGCATCCAGGATGCGCATGGCAACCAGCTGATCGACGGTTTTGCCGGCCTCTACTGCGTGAATGTCGGGTATGGCCGCACGGAGGTGGCCGAGGCGATCTCGCATCAGGCGTACCGCTTGGCTTACTACCACTCTTATGCAGCGCATACGACCGACGAGTTGGCGGTTCTGTCTGATCGCCTGGTGAAGATGGCGCCAGGCAAGATGAGCAAGGTGTTTTACGGCATGTCCGGTTCGGACGCCAACGAGACCCAGGCCAAGCTGGTCTGGTACTACAACAACCTGCGCGGCAAGCCGACGAAGAAGAAGATCATCTCGCGTGAGCGCGGCTATCATGGTTGCAGCGTCGTCTCCGGCTCGATGACCGGCATGAGTTTCTATCACGACCATATGGACCTGCCGCTGTCGCAGATTGTGCATACCGGCGCGCCGCACCACTATTGGGGTGCGAATTCAGGTGAAACGGAGCGCGAGTTCTCGGCGCGCCGCGCGGCTGAGCTCGACCAGTTGATCGAGCGTTTGGGGCCCGACAATGTCGGCGGTTTCATCGCCGAGCCGGTGCTTGGCACCGGCGGCATCACACCGCCGCCGGAAGGCTACTGGGAGGCCATCCAGGCGGTGCTGAAAAGGCACGACGTGCTGCTGATCGCTGACGAGGTGATCACCGGCTTCGGCCGTACCGGCTCCATGTTCGGTTCGCAGTACTACGGCATCGAGCCCGACCTGATCACCGTCGCCAAAGGCTTGACCTCGGCCTACTTCCCGCTGTCAGCCGCGATCGTCGGTGAGAAGGTTTATCAGGTGCTGGAAGACGGAGCCGACAAGGTCGGTGCCTTCTCGCATGGCTATACCTATTCCGGCCATCCGATCGGTGCAGCTGCTGCCAATGCCGTGCTGGACATTGTCGAGAAGGAAGATCTGCCCGGCAATGCCCGCGAAGTTGGTGCCTATTTCCAGGCGCAGATCAAGGAGAAGTTTGCCCAGCTGCCGATCGTCGGCGAAGTGCGTGGCGTTGGTCTGATGGGGGCAATCGAGTTCGTCGGTGTCCGCGAAAGCAAGACCCGCTTCGATCCGTCGCTCAAAGTCGGTGCTCGCGTCTCCAGGTCCGCTCGTGACCGCGGCCTGATTGCGCGCGCCATGCCGCATGGAGACATCCTCGGCTTTGCCCCACCGCTGGTCACCACAACGGAGGAGATCGACGAGATCGTCTCGATTGCCGAGAAGGCTGTTCGCTCCGTCATGGACGAACTGGTTCGCGACGGCCAGAAGGTCTGATTGGGAACTTGAGCACCGCGGCCGGTTATGCCGGTCGCAGAGGCTTGCCATCAACGTCTGCATCAAAAAAGCCGAACCGGGGCAGTGGCGTGATCTTGCCTTGCAGGACAAACTCGGCCTCCAGACAGGAGGTCCATCATAGGGAAGCTGACCACATGACTGCCGCCAAACTCCATATCAAAACCAGCCTGGCGCCGATCTCTGTTCACAGTCCTTATGATGGGGCGCTGCTTGGATCGGTCGATGCAACCGATCCTGCGGAGATCAATCATCTACTGGAAACCGCTCGCCGCGGCGCCACGGTCTCGCGCAATCTGCCCAGGCACAAACGTGCGAACATCCTGGAGGGTGCCGCACGGATCGTCGAGAGCCGTCGTGACGGGTTCGCGGAGACCATCGTTCGCGAAGCCGGAAAGACTATCGTCCAGGCACGGAAGGAAGTGCTTCGCTGCGTCAACACGCTGAAGCTTTCAGCGGAAGAAGCAAAGCGCAACGCCGGTGAGATCGTGCCCTTCGATGCCTACACCGGATCGGAACAACGCCAAGGCTGGTTCACCCGCGAGCCGCTCGGCATCATCACGGCCATCACCCCATACAACGATCCGCTGAACCTTGTTGCTCATAAGCTCGGCCCGGCTATCGCTGGCGGCAATTCCGTGCTGCTCAAACCGTCGAACCTCACTCCCTTTTCCGCGATCAAGCTGGTCGAAGCGCTGCGTGAAGCCGGCCTGCCTCAGGAGGTCATTACCGCCATTCATGGCGACAGGGAGCTGGTCACCGCTCTGATCTCTGCACGCGAGGTGCGGATGGTGTCCTTTACCGGCGGCTTTGCCGCGGGCGAGGCGATCAGCCGTGCGGCTGGCCTGAAAAAGCTCGCCATGGAGCTCGGCGGCAATGCGCCTGTGATCGTCATGAATGACTGCGAGTTCGACAAGGCGGTCGAAGGTTGCGTCTCCGGTGCCTTCTGGGCGGCGGGCCAAAACTGCATCGGTGCGCAGCGCATCCTGATCCAAGCCGAACTTTACAATCGTTTCCGCGATGCCCTTATTGCCGCGACGTCCAAGCTCAAGGCCGGCGATCCCCGGCAGGAGGACACCGACGTCGGCCCGATGATCTCCAAACAGGTGGCTGAACGCGCCGAGGCAGCTGTCACGGAGGCCATCAAAGCAGGGGCGAAGCTGCTTTGCGGGCACCGTCGCGAGGGATCCCTGTATCACCCGACCGTCCTCGAAGGCACGCCGCTGACCTGCCGACTGTGGCATGAGGAAGTGTTCGCGCCCGTGGTCATGCTTGCGCCCTTCGGCACGTTCGATGAAGCGATCGAGATGGCCAACGATCCGGACTACAGCCTGCATGCCGGCATCTTCACCAGCGATCTCAATGTCGCGCTTGACGCAGCCAATCGGATCGAAGCGGGTGGCGTGATGATCAACGACTCCTCCGATTACCGCTTCGATGCCATGCCCTTCGGCGGCTTCAAATACGGCAGCATGGGTCGCGAGGGTGTCCGCTTCGCCTACGAGGATATGACCCAGCCAAAGGTCGTCTGCATCAATCGGGGGTGAGGCTCAGTCCGATCAGCGAATTGGCAGCCAATCTAGACGCTGGAAGCCGAAATTCCGTGAACCGGACAATTTGAGGGGAGACTATGGATAAGACTTATGAGAACCCGCAGGCAGCTCTCGACGGCCTGCTGTTCGACGGGATGTTCATCGCGGCTGGTGGTTTCGGCCTTTGCGGTATTCCAGAGCTGCTGATCGATGCAATCCGTAAGGCCGATACGAAGGACCTGACGATTGCTTCGAACAATTGCGGGGTGGACGACTTCGGTCTGGGCGTGCTTTTGAAGACGAAGCAGATCAGGAAGATGATCTCGTCCTATGTCGGCGAGAACGCCGAGTTCATGCGGCAGTATCTGAGCGGCGAACTTGAGCTCGAGTTCAACCCGCAGGGGACGCTTGCTGAACGCATGCGTGCAGGCGGGGCAGGCATCGCTGGCTTCTACACCAAAACCGGCGTCGGCACGGTCGTTGCAGAGGGCAAGGAGCTGAAGACCTTCAACGGCGAGACCTATGTGCTTGAGACGGGCATCGACGCCGACCTCTCGATCGTGAAAGCCTGGAAGGCCGATACGACCGGCAATCTCGTCTTCCGCAAGACGGCCCGCAACTTCAACCCACCTGCGGCCACCTGCGGCAAGACCTGCGTTGCCGAGGTCGAGGAAATCGTGCCCGTCGGCAGTCTCGATCCCGATCAGATCCATTTGCCGGGGATCTACGTGCATCGCCTGATTCAAGGCAAGCACGAGAAACGCATCGAACAACGCACGACACGCGCGGCAGCTTGAGGGGAACAAATGCCTTGGGACAGAAATCAGATGGCGGCGCGGGCGGCGCGCGAACTTGAAGATGGAACCTATGTCAATTTAGGCATCGGCATTCCGACACTGGTGGCAAACCATATTCCCAACAGTGTCCATGTGACACTGCAGTCGGAGAATGGACTGCTCGGCATCGGCCCGTTTCCGACTGAGGACGCCATCGACGCCGATCTCATCAATGCCGGCAAGCAGACGGTGACGGCACTGCCGCACTCGGCCTTCTTCGACTCGGCCGAGAGCTTCGCAATGATTCGCGGCGGCAAGATAGCCATGGCGATCCTCGGGGCGATGGAAGTAGCGGAAAACGGTGACCTCGCCAATTGGATGATCCCCGGCAAGCTGGTCAAGGGCATGGGTGGTGCCATGGATCTGGTCGTTGGCGTAAAGCGGGTGGTCGTCGTTATGGACCACACCAACAAAGCGGGCGAATCCAAAGTGCTGAAGGCCTGCACGCTGCCGCTGACCGGCAAAGGCGTGGTTGACCGGATCATCACTAACCTTGGCGTTCTCGATGTCGTCGACGGTGGTTTGAAACTGGTGGAACTCGCCGATGGCGTGACCGAGAGCGAGCTGCGCAAGGCAACGGAAGCAACCATCATCAACTGATCCGCGCTTCCTCGAGCACAGCCAGAGCGCCACCAGACCTAAAGAACTTCGGAAGGACCACCATGAGCACCCAATCCTTTGTGATCGCCAGCGCGGCCCGTACCGCCGTTGCTTCGCTTTGCATCGGCGGTATGGGTGTTGACCTGCCACTAAACTTTCATCCAGCGGCGGTTAGAGCCTCGGCGGTTTGTGAACCGCCCCCAAACGTTGGACCACCGGAGGCTAGAGTTTTCCGGCTTCATTCAGGGGGCGGGCTGGTTGCGCGCCCCGAATTCACCAACGAGATCGGCACCTTGTTGTCGATCGCACCATGAGGTCTCTCCTCATTATACAACAGAGCGACAGAACACCCACGGGACTGAAGTTCACGGGCTCTTATATCCGTGGCATCCCTGGTCGGGACGGCTGATCCATATCCATCAAGTGCTCGACAAGGGAATTGCCGTCTTCCGCTGCAGCCTTATCAGTGATGCCGCTGGCCGGTGGCTGGAGATCCCGGTCTGGATGTTCGACCGAATTGCCAGTGCGCATTGGCGCACCATGCCGGTTCCACATGTTGAACTCGCCAGCCTGCGTGCTTTGGCGAGGATACGCGAAGAGGCTGGCGCCCCATCACAACGCGAGGAGATAGGCGCAGCATCGGACTCTCACGAAGCGAGCCGGGGAGATGTCCATGCCACGTCAGTTCACGACCTATCAGTCCGATCTGTTCTCGGGCCTACACAACGGCAGGAGTCCGGCGATATCGCAATGGCAGGCGTTGCCGCAGGAAGCGCGTCAGACACTCACGGCGCTCATAGTGCGACTGCCCGTAGACCACGCAAACGGCGAGAGCGCCTCGCAGCAGAAGGAGGCCGGTGATGATGCATGAGAAGATCGGACCGCACCACCCGGAACGCAAGGCCATCCTGTATGTCCGGCAGTCCTCGGCCCATCAGGTTCTGCACAATCGCGAAAGCAGCGCCTTGCAATATGCGATGCGCGACCGCCTGACAGCACTTGGATGGTCGCGTATCGACACGGTGGATGACGATCTTGGTCGTTCGGCGGCAGGTGGTGTAACCCGCGCCGGTTTCGACCGGATGGTCGCGGAGGTCTGTCTTGGCAAGGTGGGCGCGGTTGCGGCACGAGAGGTCTCGCGCTTCGCCCGCAACAGCCGGGACTGGCAACAGCTCATCGAGATGTGCCGCGTCGTTGATACCGTTCTAATCGACCAGGAAGCGGTCTATGCGCCGCGCCAGAGTAATGACCGGTTGCTTTTGGGGCTGAAGCGTAGCCTCAACGAATATGAACTCGATCTTCTGCGTCAGCGTTCGCTTTCCGCACGCTACGAGAAAGCCCGCCGTGGCGAGCTTGTCGTCGCTACGCCGGTCGGCTTCGTAAAGGCCGGTGATGTCGACATCAGAGATGGCATCCCTGGCGGGGAACCTTCGTGCCGTCTGGGCAGCGCCATCGACCGATGCCAGGCTTAAGAAACGCATCGTGCGCACGGTCATTCATGAGGTGATCGCCGACCTCAACGACGTAACCTCCGAGATCGTCCTCGCAATCCACTGGGTTGGCGGTGTCCATACGCAACTGCGCCTCCCGAAGAGGCGTCGCGGACAAAGAAACGCTACGCCCGACGACCTCATCGAGGCGGTAAGGCAGCTTGCCCTCATTGCCAATGATGCTGTGATTGCCGGCGTACTCAATCGCAATGGACTGTCAACAGGCAACTGCAATCGCTGGACCCGTGAACGCATCACGGCACTTAGATCATACGGCAAGATTCCGGTCTTCCGCCCGCAGCCAGATGGGATCGAGCCTTGGCTTAATCTGGGCAATGCCGCACGATTCCTCGGCATCTCCCCCAAGACGTTAAGGCTTGCCGCTGAGGCCGGCGAGATCGAGGGCGTTCATCCCTTGCCTGAAGGTCCGTGGATCTTCAGCCGGTCAAAACTCACCATCCAGCAAGCCCAGCAGATCGCTGATCGCGCCCGACAAAACCCGAAATACCCCCCGGGATCGCATCAAAATCAGAAAAGCCTATTTCCTTCAACAACATAGAAAGATGGGTGTTATGAAACGGGATTGTAGTATCTACGCCAATCCTCCATCTTTTGGCGGGCATCCGCAAGTGTCAGGAACCAATGCTGGTTCAGACATTCGGCTCGGAAGCGACCGTTGAATGCTTCAATGAATGCATTATCGGTCGCATGCCTGGACGTGAGAAGTCCAAGGTCACGCCCTTGGCATAGGCCCAAAGGTCGAGATCACGTGACACGAATTCCGTCCCCTGATCGACACGGATCGTCGTCGGATAGCCGACGTTCCGACACACCCGTTCCAAGGTTTGCACGACATCTTCACCTCGATAGCTGTGACGCGGATCAGGCACGTTTCCGGTTGCGAGCTGATCGTGCACGAAATCCATCGCCCATACATCGTTCGGGCTGACGTCCGTCTGACGATCCTCCCGCAGTTTAGCCTTGACCCTCCGCTTCGGAGCCTTGTTCCGCAGCTGCAAGCCCAAGTCTCTGTAAATGCGATAGGTTCGCTATATTTGTGCCCCAACCCTCGCGTTCTAAGAGCACGTGCACGCGACGATAGCCGTACCGCACACGCGTCTCGCAGATCTCACGAATGCGACGTTCCAGACCGGCCTGATCGGCGCGGCCAGAGGTGTAGTGGTAGGTGGAACGATCGAAGTTCAACGCTCCACAGGCACGCCGGATCGAGACCATCCAATCCCGGCACATGTCCTTCACCACCTCCCGCTTCCGAGCAGGCCTTAGAGCTTTCGCCGAATGACGTCCTGCAACATCTCGCGGTCCAGCGTCAGATCTGCGACGATCCGTTTCAACCGGGCGTTCTCGTCTTCGAGCTGCTTCAGCTTCTTCATCTCCGGCGGCAACATGCCGGCATACTTCTTCTTCCAATTGAAGTAGGTCGCCTGGCTGATGCCCGCCTTACGGCAGATCTCAGCAACCCAGACACCTTCATCACCTTGCTTCAGAATGAACGCCTTCTGCGCGTCCGAAAATTGCGATGCCTTCATCGTCTTCCGTTCCTTTCCCAGCCAGGAAAATGCACCGGAAAACTCTAGCTAAAACTGGTCCAGTTTGAAGGGTTCAGATCAAGACTGCGTATTCCGATGAAGCCGGCCAGCATTCCGATTTGAAGCCGGCCATTTTTCGGACTGATCCTGGGTCTGTTTGATGTTTGGATCGGGTTTTGTATCAGGTCAAGCTTTGCTGTGTTTCAAGCGCCATCGGTGAACGCTGTTTGCGCATACTTTCGCCAATGAGATCGATGCGATAGGCGTTGTGAACGAGGCGATCCAGTATGGCATCGGCGAGCGTTGGGTTTCCAATAATTTCCCACCAGCGATCCAGGGGCACCTGGCTTGTGACGATCGTCGAGCGACGCTCGTAGCGGTCTTCGATGATCTCGAGAAGATCGCGGCGCTGATCATCGTTGAGTTTTTCCGGTCCCCAGTCGTCGAGGATCAGCAGGTCGGTCTTGGCGAGAGATTTGAGGATTCTGCCGTATCGCCCGTCCCCTCTTGCAAGCGCGAGCGTGGCGAACAGCCGGGGAACGCGGTGGTATGCAACGGAGAAATCCTCGCGGCATGCTTTGTGGCCGAGCGCACAGGCCAGCCAACTTTTGCCGACACCGGCTGGCCCGGTGACGAGCAGACTATGATGCTTGCGGATCCAGTCGCAGCCGGCAAGCGTCATGAACAGGTTGCGGTCGAGACCGCGTGCGGCACGAAAGTCGGCATTCTCGATCTGCATCATGGCGAAGCTTCGCAGCCCTGGCGCGGGCTTCGAAACGCTTCTGGCGACGCATGGTGGCCTCTCGTTCGAGCAGTAGCGCAAGCCATTCTCCGTGCTCGAGGCCGCGCGCTTCTGATTGGCATCGAGCTCCTGGAAGGCTGTGGCCATGCCGTGGAGGCCGAGTTCGCGCAGCATGTTGATGGTCGGATGGATAAGCATAGGCGTCTCTCCTCAATGAAAGTAATCAGGACCACGCAGATTGGCGTGATCGACGATGGCGGTCGGTTCGGTGGAATGACGCGCCGCCTTGTGGTTGGCGAGAAGCGAAGCAATGCTTTTGCAGTTCAGGCCACCGATCTCGACGGCGCGGGCGGAGACGGCCTCGGCCCGATTGTGGTCGATGTCGCGAAACAGGCGCAGGACACCCAGGCATGTTCGAAAGCCCTGTTCGGGGTGCGGGCGGCTGGCAAGGATTGCGCTGACCAGACCTTCTGTCTGGGGACCGATGGATGCGGCCCAGCGCCGAAAGCGATCTGGTGTCCACTCAGCGTATCGCCGGTGGGAACTGGGCATGTGATCTGGGTCGGTTCCATGACGAGGGCCGCCATAGCGGCGCTGATGGGCGGCGATGCGCTTGCCGCGGTGAAAGATCTCGATGGTGCGCGCCGTTGCCCTCAGATCGACCTGCTGGCGAATGAGGGCATGGGGGACGGAATAAAAGAAGCTTTTGAACTCGACGTGATCATCGGTCGAGACACGGACCAGACGCCATTCGGCGAATTCGTAGTCTTCACCCGGAAGGCTGGCGAGCGCAGCACGTTCGACACTCTCAAATAATTGCCGCCGGGTAACACCCAATCGACGCATGAGGTGATCGTTGATGCGATCAAGTGCTTGGCCAATAGCGACATTGGCCTCAGCCAGCGAGAAGAAAGTCAGCTTGCGCAACCGCCCCAGGATGCAGGTCTGGGCAAAACGGACTCCGTTCTCAACTTTCGATTTATCCCGCGGCTTTTTTGGCCGTGCCGGAAAAACACCGACGCCATAATGGGATGCCATCCTGCCGTAGCTGCGGTTGATCTCGGGATCGTAGAAGCTGGCATGATTGACGCCCGACTTCAGATTGTCGGGGTTTTGTGTCCCGAACGGTTATGTGCCCCGGCGGGCGTAAGTTTCTGTGATCAAACGACCGGATTGTCTGTGGCGGCACATCTCTGGCGAACAACGAGCGCACCCTCCCATTCCCCTTAATTCAGAATGGAGGTTGTCATGTTGGAACGCTTTTTCGTCAAACCACAAACTATCGATCGGATTATGGATTGCTGGCTAGGGCCGCAGATCGAGCAGTACGTGAAGGCTTTGTGCGAACGTGCCTATACGCCTCGAAGCATCTATCGCCGCGTTCCCGTCCTGGTGAAGTTCGCGGCATTCACTGCCGGCCAGAACGTCGAACGCATAGAAGAAGCGGAAGGGCTCTTCGAGCCGTTCATCGCTGACTGGTTGTCAAATCGCCATCCCGATCGATCGGCTGATGCACGTCGACGCGACCGCAACTTTGTCACTGGCGTCATGCGGCATTTCTTCAGCCTGGTCGTATGGAAGGCAGGCGATGACCGCACTAGACCTTCGCTGCCCGATCCATTTGCGGTCCAGATTCCAGGGTTCTTCGATTATCTCCGCGATGAGCGAGGGTTGCGGCAAAGCTCCATCGCGCATTACCGGCATTACCTGCGCGTCTTTGAGTGGCATCTCGGCGATATAGGATGCGATCCGAAGTCGCTTACATTACCGGTGGTGACGACCTTCATCACGACACAGGCCTCTCATTTCGGCCGCACCGCGATGATCAGTCTCGCCAGCATCCTGCGGGTCTTCCTGCGATACCTGCATCGGGAACACGTCCTTCAGCGCGACATCAGCAAGCTGGTCGAGATACCTCAACGTTATCGGCTGGCCGATATCCCTCGATCGATTAGTTGGGGTTCGGTCCAGGATATGCTCGATCAGGTGGACCGGCGCACCGTGGTTGGCCGGCGCGACTACGCCATGCTGCTGCTGATGGCCGTTTATGGGCTGCGCTCCCGTGAAGTAGCGCTGCTGACGCTCGACGATGTCGACTGGAAGCGCGATCGGCTGCATGTGCGCGGGCGCAAGGCCGAGCACAGCACCACCTATCCGCTGGCCCCCGTCGTTGGTGAGGCGATCGTGGATTACCTCAGGAACGGGCGGCCTGACGTTCAAAGCCGATTGCTTTTCTGGCGGCACTTGGCGCCACAATCGCCACTCACACACTCTGCGGTGTCGGCCACTGCCAGCAAGTATCTTCATCGCGCGGGGATTCCGGTTAGCCGTCCAGGATCACACACTCTCCGTCATGCGTCCAGCGCCTGGTAGACACGGGGTTTTCGCTCAAGACCATCGGCGATTATGTCGGGCATCGCGCTGCCTCCTCGACCATGATTTACGCGAAGGTCCAGGTCGATGGCTTGCGGGAAGTAGCTCTGGGTGATGGGGAGGATCTGCAATGAGCCCGCGTCTTCCCGAGCCTTCAAGCCCGATCGCACCCTACATCGTCGCTTTCCTTCGCCACAAGCGCGCGCTCAACCGGCGCTATGACGTCGAAGACAAGGTGCTGCGGATGTTCGACGGCTACCTCAACGCTCAAGCGGTGACGAACCTGACCGAGATCACCCCGGCGCTCCTCGATGCATTCTTCCTGAGCCGTCCGCGCTCGCGGCCTCGAAGCCTCAACCATCTGATCGGCGTCGTCGGCCGGCTGTTCGAGTGGATGGTCGAGCATGACTTTATTGATCGTTCTCCTGTCACGATGAAGCCGCGCCGCCGAGGTAATCCGAGACCGCCCTGCATCCTGGATCTGCGGACCGCTCAACAGCTCATCGATCGCGCCGCCGGGCTCCCGGATCAGAACAACGCCCCGCTTCGCGGGCCCGCCTATGCCATCATCTTCAGCCTGTTGTTCGGGCTTGGTCTGCGCGTGGGCGAGGTTGCCCGCCTGCGCTGGCGGGATGTCGATCGGGATCGTAATATCCTGACGATCCGCGAGACGAAGTTTTCCAAGTCGAGGCTCATTCCCATTTGCGATATGACTGCGCATCAGACGCCCTTCACCGAAGCAATGAGCCTTGATGATCTCGATGATTATCTCATGTCCGACAGCTCTCCAGCGGAGAGTATGCTGCTGTCCGATCTAGATGGCTTTTTGACCGGCATCGCCATCGGGCCGGAGGCAATCCCGCCCGACGAGTGGTTGCCGGTTATTTGGGGCGAGACTGCGCCTCAGTTTGACGATCAGAGCCAAGCGCAGGCTGTCCTTGGGGCCATTATGGGCCGTTACGACGAGATCGTCCGGCAAATCGACAACGAGACCGTCGAGCCTATTTTTTGGCAATCAGGCGACACCGTCATCGCCTGGGACTGGGCTGACGGCTTTGTCGAGTCCTTCGCGTTGCGCCAGCATCACTGGACGAAGATGGTTAAGTCTGAAGCCGGGATGCTGCTCGTTCCCATCATGATACTCTGTGATCCCGAAAATCTGCCCGATGAACTTGCAATCGAGGAAAAAGAGCAGGTGATTGACGACGCAATTGAGGCCCTGCCGGACACCGTTTTGGCAATTGCGGCCTATTGGCGTATGTCCGAACTCGAAAAGAAAAGCGTCTCTGCTGGCCTGCGCTCGCTTGCCAGTCCCGGCCGAAACGATCCCTGCCCGTGTGGATCAGGCAAAAAATTCAAAAAATGCTGTGGGACTGGCTCCTGAACAACCATAGCGAAACTGCAACCAGGCGGAGACCCTGACCTGCACCAAATATGCGGAAGAACCCGTGATTGCCGCCGCGCAGAATTACCTCAACGCGCTGTCGACGCTGG
>NZ_CBYB010000009.1 GCF_000577275.2 Rhizobium favelukesii | reverse complement strand
TGGCTTCAAGATCGTCCGTCTGACAATCAAGAAGCGCATGCGCACGACGCTGGCGGCCATTCGGGAAACGCTAATGCGAAGACGCCATGAACCGATCGCAGTAGTAGGTCGATGGCTACGGCAAGTGTTACAGGGGTATTTGAACTACCATGCGGTGTCAGACAATCTACGAAGATTGGGAGGGTTCCGCTGGGAAGTTGGTCGCGCTTGGCGACACGCTTTGATGCGTCGAAGCCAGCGACACCGGCTGTCTTGGGATCGTTTCCAGAGGCTGCTTCGCAAATACCTGCCGCCATGTCGTCTGTTGCATCCGCATCCAGATGCTCGGTTCACCGTCAAAACATCCGATAGGAGCCGTATGCGGTAGTGCCGCACGTACGGATCTGGCCGGGGGGCGATGGGCAACCATCGTCCCTACCGGGACCGTCTGTTCCAAACCTCACCGCGATGAAAAAGGCGCGACGTGTCGCCGCGCTCACAATCCAGAACAGCAGACATCAACCGTCTCGTGAATAGGACGGGCTAGGGATCTTTTTCAAGACCCCCGGTTAGGGCGGTTGAAATGGCCCGGGCCAGAGCTTTGCGGTTTTCCGGAACACTCATCATCGTCACGTGGTCGCCCTGAATCGGTACAGCCGTAATGGCCCCTGGACTCAAAATCCGGTCCCAGCCGCGCATGGGCGAACTTGTCTCTGGGCCTATCGAGTTCTTGCCCCATCGCGTGCGCCGGCTGAGGGCAGAATCAGTAGCATAAAACTGATGTATTTCGATTGGCAGGGATGGGGCGCGGTACGACTGCAGCGCTCTTTGAAATTGCGCAATTCTTTCATACATCAAAACCTCATCGTGGAGATGACGATCCGGAGGTATGGCCCCTATTTGCTGCGCCTTCTCAAGCAGCTGGCTAATCGAACTGTGTTTAGCGAAGCATTCCAATAGTTCCAAGTGCTTGTCATCTACGGATTTGAGAGTTTCCAGCACCCCTTCGGAAACCATTTGGGTAGGAGTTATGTTTGATGGATTCGCAGGTAGCGTAACATCGATGAATGCCATGAACGCCACAACTTCATCCTGATCCAGTAAACGCTGAGCTATGGCGTAAGCCAAGGTCGCCCCTGATGAGTATCCAGCAAAGCGGTACGGGCCTTGTGGCTGGATTCCTTTGATTGTCACGAGGACCGGCGCGGCTATTGCCTCAAGAGTCAGTGGACAAACGTCCTCGAAAGAGGGCCATGGCAGAGCATAGACGGGACAATCTATGTCCATCTCTTTGACCAACCTTAGGACGTACGAACAATCACCCCAACCTGTGGGAACAAAGAACAGCGGTGGCTGTGACCCCGTGGCTTGAACGGAAATCACTCCCGGACTGCTGGGCTGACGCTCCAAGTGAAGCTTAGAGGCAAGTTCCTTCAGAATTGGGGCTTGGAAGACGTCGGCGGCGCTAAACCGCAGCTTAAGATCACGTGCTCGGTTGAGCAGTTGCACCGCCAGCAGCGAGTGGCCGCCGAGTTCGAAAAAGCTGTCGTGGCGGCCGACCCGCTCGATCCCGAGAAGCTCGGCCCAGATCGCGGCCAGCGCCGTCTCGACCGCGCCGCGCGGTGCCTCG
>NZ_CBYB010000008.1 GCF_000577275.2 Rhizobium favelukesii | reverse complement strand
CGGGACGTTGTGATGGAGCTCACCAATGCTCGTTTCAATAGGAAAACTGGACGACCAGATCGTTGTTTCGGTCGGACCGTAGAGATTCCTTAGAGACCTCGCTCCTCTGTTAAGACGTGAGGCCAGATTTGCAGGTAATGCTTCGCCTCCACACAACACACTTACGTCCGGTGTTCCTTGCCAGCCGGCATCTAATAGCATGCGCCACGTCGCCGGAGTGGCCTGCATCATAGAAATCTTGTGATGGACCAGAAGTTGCTGCAACGCCACAGCATCCGGAGCATCCTTACGGTTGGCAAGGACGACTGTGCCTCCCGCGCCCAATGGAAGATATAACTCCATCCCCGCGATATCAAACGAGATGGTTGTGATCGCTAGGAGTACATCCCGTTCAGAGATCCTCGCGATATCCGAAAAAGCATATAGGAAATTCAGTACGCTCGCATGCTCGACCATGACGCCCTTCGGCGTGCCGGTGGATCCCGATGTGTAGATCACATAGGCGAGATGGCGGGATGTCAGGCCCAGCGCCCGCGGCTCGGGATCGTCAGCGGACTGGTCGGCCCAGGCGGGCGTGGCCGTCTCCAGATCGACCACCGTCACATCGGCCAGCGCCTCGGCGCCCAACGCCGCGCGGCCGGCGGCGTCGCAAAGCAGCAGCCGCGGGCCGGCATCGTCGAGCAACTGCCGCAGCCGGCCGGACGGATAGGCCGGGTCGAGCGGCAGATAGGCGCCGCCGGCCTTGAGGATCGCCAAAAGCCCCACCACCATCGCCGGGCTGCGCTCGAGGCAGATCGCCACCGGCTGATCCGGCTTGACCCCGAGGTCGATCAGATGATGGGCCAGCCGGTTGGCCCGCGCATTGAGCGCGCCATAGCTCAGGCGCTCGTCGTCATAGACCAGCGCCACCGCCTCCGGCGCCCGGCGCACCTGCGCCTCGAACAGCTCATGCACGCAAAGATCCGACGGATAGTCCGCTTCCGTCCGGTTCAACTCCTCCAGCAGGTAGCTGCGCTCCTCAGCCGGAAGAATGTCGAGCTCGCACACCGGCCTATCGGGCGCTTGCTCCAGCGCGTCGGCCAGTTGCTCGAGCGCCCGCTGCATGTAGCCGCACACCCGATCCGCAGAGACAGGCTCGGCCACCTGCGCCGTCAGCCCGAGCGCCTCGCCATAATCCTCCACCGACAGCGTCAGCGGATAGTTGGTGCGTTCCTCCGCGCCCAGCCATTCGATGCCAGACAGACCATCCTCCGCTCCGGAGCCGGCCAGGGCCGCCGGCGTGTTGTGGCGATAGTTCAACAGCGCGCTGAACAGCGGCGCCGCAACGCCGCTGCAGCGTTGCGCCAATGCCAGCGAGGCATGCTCGTGTGAGAGCAGCTCGGAAAGCCGCGCATGCGTAGCCCGCACGCTCGCCTCGGCCCCGGTGCCGTCGAGGTCAAGCCGCACGGGCAGGGTGTTGATGAACAGGCCCATTGCGCGGTCGGCGCCGGCACCCG
>NZ_CBYB010000007.1 GCF_000577275.2 Rhizobium favelukesii | reverse complement strand
ACCATGGCCGTCGAGCAGATAAATGCGCAGGTCGGGGATGCGCTTTCCAATCGGACTGCCGGGCTCGGAAGTGTCAGACTGATTAAGCGGTCGATAGGTTACATGCACGGTCGCTTCCGTGATGCCGTACATGTTGATCAATTGTGGGCGGCAATCGGAATGCCTTGCATACCACCGCTTCAGGATCGATGGCTCCAGAGCCTCCCCACCAAAGATCACATATCGAAGTCGGTTCCGGGCACTGCTGTGACACTCCACATCCATGAGAGCTTTGAAAGCCGAGGGAGTCTGGTTCAGAACTGTGACTCCAGACTTGCAGATTAGATCGTGGAAGTCTGAAGGGGAGCGCGCAGAATGGCTCGGCACGAGAACCACACACCCGCCATGGCGCAGTGCCCCCCACAACTCCCACACCGAGAAATCGAACGAGAAGGAATGGAACAGACACCACACGTCGCGTTCGGTGAAGCCATACGGGTCCTGAATTGCCTCGAACAAACGAACAATCTGTGCATGCTCGACCATGACGCCCTTAGGTTTGCCGGTCGAGCCTGAGGTGTAGATGACATAGGCGAGATTGCGGGCGGTCAGGCCCAGTGCCCGCGGGTCGGGATCGGAAGCCGGCTGGTCCGCCCAGGCCGGTGTTGCGGTATCAAGGTCCACCACCGTCAGATCGGCCGGCGCCTCGGGGGCGAGGGCGGCGAGTCCGGCGGCATCGCAAAGCAGCAGCCGCGGCGCGGCATCGTCGAGCACCTGCCGCAGCCGTTCGCTGGGATAGGTCGGATCGAGCGGCACGTAGGCGCCGCCGGCCTTGAGGATCGCCAGCAGCCCCACCACCATCGCCAGGCTGCGCTCGACGCAGATCGCCACCGGCTGATCCGGCTTGACCCCGAGGTCGATCAGATGATGGGCCAGCCGGTTGGTCCGCGCATTGAGCGCGCCATAGCTCAGCCGCTCGTCCTCATAGACCAGCGCCACCGCCTCCGGCGCCAGGCGCACCTGCGCCTCAAACAGCTCGTGGATGCACCTATCCGACGGATAAGTCGCCGCCGTCCGGTTCAGATCCTCCAGCAGGTAGCTGCGCTCGTCGGCCGGCAGGATGTCAAGCTCGCGCACCGGCCTATCGGGGGCATGTTCCAATGCGTCGGCCAGTTGCTCGAGCGCCCGCTGCATGTAGCCGCAGACCCGATCCGCAGAGACAGGCTCGGCCACCTGCGCCGTCAGCCCGAGCGCCTCGCCATAATCATCCACCGACAGCGCCAGCGGATAGTTGGTGCGTTCCTCCGCGCCCAGCCATTCGATGCCAGACAGACCATCCTCCGCTCCGGAGCCGGCCAGGGCCGCCGGCGTGTTGTGGCGGTAGTTCAGCAGCGCACTGAACAGCGGCGCCGGCGGCGCAACGCCGCTGCAACGTTGCGCCCGTGCCAGCGAGGCATGCTCGTGTGCCAGCAGCTCGGAAAGCCGCGCATGCGTAGCCCGCACGCTCGCCTCGGCCCCGGTGCCGTCCAGGTCGAGCCGCACGGGCAGGGTGTTCATGAACAGCCCCATGGTGCGGTCGGCGCCGGCACCCGCATGCATGCGGCCGAACAGCACCGTGCCGAACACCACCTGCTCGCGGCCGCTGCTCAGCGCCACCACCTGGGCCCAGGCCAGATGGCAAAGGCTGGCCAGACTCACCCCCAGCCGCCGCGCCTGGTGGCGCAGCCGCTCGTTGAGCGCCTGCGGCAGCATCCGCCGTGCCTCGCGGGATCCGCGGCCGTCGCCGTAGACCTCGCTCAGACTGAACGGCAGGGTCGGCTCGTCGATGTCGGCCAGCATCTCCCGGAAGAACGCTTCATGCGCTTTGGCATCGACACCCAGCCGCGCCTGCGCCACCAGATTGCGGAACGGCTGCGGTGCGGCAAGCTCATGCCCGCGACCTTCCAGCACGGCCCGCACCTCGGCATGCATGATCTCCAGCGTCGTGTGATCGCCGATCAGATGGTGCAGCAGCTCCAGCAGCAGCCAGCGCCCGCTGCCCGGCTCGCGCGCGATCACAAACCGCAACAGCGGCGCCCGGCCAAGATCAATGCGATACTGGCGCGGATCGAACCGCCGCTTCAGCTGCTCGGAACCGGGACCGCCATCCTCATCCAGCTCGACCTCGCGCACTTCCAGCGGCGCCTTGCGCCAGACCACCTGGGCCGGGCTCGACAGCCCCTCCCAGACAAAGGCCGTGCGCAGAATGTCGTGCCGGTCCACCACCTGCTGAACCGCGCCAAGATAGCGCTCCAACACACCCCGCTCGGCAAACACCATCTGACTGACCAGCAGATAGGGATCGCCGCGGCTGGCCAGCAGATGATGGAACAGAATGCCGTCCTGCAGCGGCGACAGGCCATAGATATCCTGGATATTGCCGACGCCGCCGGGCACCGCAGCGACGATCCGGTCGATCTCCGGCTGGACCAGCTCGATCAGCGGCAGCATCTGCGGCGTGATCGCCGTGCTCTGTTCGCCGATCAGGTTGGCCGGCACCGCCACCTCCTGATGGCTGCCAAGACTTGCA
>NZ_CBYB010000006.1 GCF_000577275.2 Rhizobium favelukesii | reverse complement strand
TAGCCGCTGTCGCCAAAAATCCTCTGAATGGGCCAGCATTTCATGTGCAGCAGTTATGCTCCGCGCCTCGTCATCGCTCAACACTGGCAGGCGATCGCCAACGTCCAAATCGAAACGTCTCGCGAGTGCCCGCGCGTCGAGCACCTGCCCATCAAGGCCGCCAAAGCAAATATCGACATCCTCTGTATCCGTCGCCACCCGCCAATGGCTGGGGTGGACTTCAACCAAGCAACCTGCCGGAACGCCCGAGCGCTGGGGGGACACCTCCAGGCGTCTGATTGTGACAACCTCATCGCCTATGAGCGTCTTGGGCATGCACATTTGATTGGGATGATATGGCCCAAAGTCTAAGGCACGTGTCATCGCCGACAGATTTTGCGCGGATTGATCCCATCGCAGACAGCCTGCCGCATCTGGGCGTCGACGTCTCGGAAAATAGCTTCTGTCGACTAGCGCCTGCGGATCGGCCGCAAGCTTCCCGCTCTCGAGGCCAGTTAAGAGCTCGCGAAAACCCTCGATCGCGGCTTCATAACATTTGAGGTTCAGGGCCAGTGCCGTATCGGTGGGCGCAATCAGCACTTGGCGCTGAACCACGACGTCACCCGTATCAACACCATCATCGATACGATGCCACGTGATGGCATACTCGCTCTCTTGCGCCAGCAGCGCCCAGGACGTCGCGTGAACTCCCGCATATCGTGGCAATGGACCGTCGTGGTAATTGAAAGCACCTCGACGCACGCGCCCAAGCACGTCCGGTGGCAATATGAACGGATTGGAGACGGAGAAAATCCACTCGACTGGCTCGGTCCTCAAAAGAGAGCAGAGCTCTTCAACGCTTTCCATGCACGGGATATTGGTGCGAGCCGCCCACTTTGCGAATATGGGGTCGCCACACAGAGCCGCACCAATGACATGGCCCATCGCCATTGCCAGTTCAGCGCATCTGATAGCGAGCGTACCACTGCCAACAAAGACGCTGGAGGAGATCGATCGCGCTGCAGGCTGCCTATCCTGATCGCTTGGTTCGCAGCCACGGCCGCGCATCGAAGAAGACCGACATGCCATCTTTACCCCTCCAGCAGTGCACCCATCAAGCTAGGGCAGTTCCCACCCCAGCCGCCGCGCCACGTCGCGGCCCAAATCAGCCACACCGGTTTGGATTTGCTCGGGGTAACCGCGCTGAACGCTAATCGAATCCGAAACTGTTGCAGCTCCCACCGTGGCCTTGGCTGAGTTATCAGTGGCGTGGTCATGAAAATTTCTCCTCAGGCACTGCGCGTTTGTCGATGAACATGCATGAAACATGCCAATGGAGAAAATTGTTTAAAGACAACAGAATAGCCTGAAACGCCGATGTCCCGTGTTTGACATGTGTTTGACAACGTTGTCGCAGCCTCTTGCTTCCAAAGCGGCGGGACACTCGAGTATTTGACGTCAGTCACCGTCCAATTTCGACCCTCTGAGGCCCCAGATGCGGTGAGCAAATGGGATTGTGGACGAGATCCGGCGGTGAGGACTGTCTTTTCAGCGAGCCGTCGGCGGATGAGGTGTGACTAGCCAAGCAAGGGGCGGGCCAGACTGACGAAGTCTTTTAAAAACAGTACGATGGATCTCTCAGAAGATTATTTTCGTGTCCGACGTTGTCAGAAATCCAACAATGAGTGCGGCCGCCGCCAACAAACGGTTTCATTCATTAAAGTGGTTTCCGACTGCAGCCCCGGATCGTTCATCCACATGATCGAAACACGGCTTTGAAACAGCCATTTATCACTGGAGAGGGCGACATTCTCCTCTAATGTCGACCATCCGGGGGCGCCCTTGAGGTGAACGGCCGGATGCAAGAAGCCCACATCGCCGATCCCATCAATTCGGTAAGACAGCTCGCCGCGAGCGCATCGCGCAGGTGATTGGCCCGCGGGTCCTCATGATGCCCTTCTCGGCGGCCAGAATTTCATTCAGGACGTGTTGTCGCGCAC
Source organism: Rhizobium favelukesii (assembly GCF_000577275.2). NCBI lineage: Bacteria > Pseudomonadati > Pseudomonadota > Alphaproteobacteria > Hyphomicrobiales > Rhizobiaceae > Rhizobium > Rhizobium favelukesii. Next base: position 25,973 of record NZ_CBYB010000006.1, on the reverse strand, counting down.
CTCGATATTTTCCTGCGGCAGGATCCGGTTTCCGGCAGGGGCAGTATGTATAGGACCTATTTTTTGGGTGCGACCATGATATCTGTACTGACATAGTCGGTTGCATGAAAGTGACTGTTGCTTCTTCTTCGGCATCAAAGGAACCTTGTCTTTGGCAATGAACACCAAGTCATCGGCACCAACAGCGGCACGGCACGAGAGCATCCTGGTTCGCTTGCAGGAGGACATCGATCTTCTTCCGAATGCGCTTGCTCGCATAGCCAAGTACATCCTGGAAAACCCTGAGAAGGTGCTGCACCAATCGGTCGCGGAGTTAGGCGAGTTCGCGGGCAGCGGCGAAGCGAGCATCGTGCGGCTTTGTCGACAGATCGGTTTTTCCGGCTTTCGCGATTTCAAGCTGGTACTGGCGGCAGAGATCGGCCGCCCGGGCCTGCCTTCCGCTGATCCTGAACATCGAGACGCCGCGCTGCAATCGCTGCATGACACCATGTCACAAAATCTCGGGATTGCGCGCACCAATGCCGATCCTGAGACGCTTCAGAAGGTCGCCGCGGCACTTGCGGCAAGCAGAAGGATCGATCTCTACGGAGCGGGTATGTCGGGTGTAACGGCGGAACTGCTTGCCTATAGGCTCTTGCGCGTGGGGCTTACAGCCGTGGCGTTCAGGAATTCCAGTATGGCTCACGAAGTCGCCAACGGCCTCGGTCCGGGATGTGTGGCGATTGGCCTTTCGATCTCCGGTCTGTCGGTTGACACGGTGCAGTTTCTCAAAGGCGCCCGCACTGCGGGGGCAATAGCGATAGCCATCACTAATCGTGCTCGCAGCCCGCTGAGTGAGGCGGCAGACTTTACGCTGCAGGCTTCGGGCCTTCACGACCGCCCAATCGGCGGCACGCTGACCCCAATGGTTGGCAAGATCTTCGCGATCGAAAGCCTCATGCTGGCGATAGCGCAGGCGATGGAACTGTCGACCCGAAAATGAAACTAAACTCCATACTGTCATCATGATGAAATAAAACACCATTACAGCTGCCGGTAACCGAAGGATCTCAGAATGGCAGCTTTAGACCTCCACATAGATACGATCAGCAAGCGCTATGATGCGACGGATGTGCTCCGCGACGTGTCGCTAAGGGTAGCCCAAGGGGAGTTTGTGACCTTGCTTGGGCCGTCCGGCTGCGGAAAATCCACGCTTCTGCGCATCATAGCGGGGCTGGAGCGCGCGGATCGGGGGCATGTGGGGATAGGGGGGAGGCGGTTGGATGCCGTCGCACCGAAAGATCGGGATCTCGCGTTTGTGTTCCAGAGCTACGCGCTTTATCCGCATTTGAGCGCCTACGACAATATCGCAGCTCCATTGATAATGCGCGAGTTGACCAGCGTGGAGCGCCTTCCGGTCATCGGTGCTCTGCTGCCTGGGGCCGTCCAACGCAACCGCTCGATCGACGAGCGCGTCCGCCAGACCTCGGCGCTGCTCAAACTCGATGCGGTGCTCGACCGCCGGCCGGCAGCGCTCTCGGGGGGGCAGCGCCAGCGCGTGGCTCTGGGACGCGCTATGGTCCGCAAGCCGAAGATCTTCCTGATGGACGAACCTCTGGCAAACCTGGATGCCGCCCTGCGCATTCACACTCGGAGCGAGATCGCCCGGCTGCATAAGGAAATGGGAACGACGACGTTATTCGTGACTCATGACCAAGCCGAGGCGGCAGCGCTTTCGGACCGTATCGCCATCATGTTTGGCGGCGAGATCCGCCAGGTTGCAAAGCCTGCCGATCTCTATCGCGATCCGGCCGATCTCGACGTTGCTCGGTTCCTGGCCCAGCCATTCCTGAACGAACTGGCTGTGACCGGTCCGATCGGCGGCGGGCTAACGGTCGGCAACAGCAGGATCATCATTCGCGACGCGCTCGGATCCCGAGAGGGCGGCACGCTGGCTTTCCGACCGGAACATGCGTCGCTGGTTTGCCCGGACCAGCCGGGCGCGCTGCAAGTTCAGGTCGCGCGCATCGAGTACGCTGGGACCGACGCTTACGTCTTTGCCGATGCTGAGGTAGGTGCGCAGTTCGTCATCCGGATCACGGCTGAACGCGCGCAATCATTGCGTGGCGGCGAGAGCCTCGGACTGGACATCGATTCTGAAAAGGCATGGTTCTTCCCGTCCAACGGGTCGCGCCAGCGTCGCGACCATAGCTGGGCAGCTTGATATGGCCGTGGTCAACGACGTTCCGGTCAGCGCCTTGGCTGGCGTTTCGATCAACCACAACTTCACGCGCGCCCAGACGCGAGCCGGCCTCATTCTGGTCCTGCCGGCGAGTGTGTTGATTGCCGCCCTCTTGATCGGCCCGGCCATAGTTGTCTTCATCCTGTCCTTCACGGACGCTTCGCTCGGTTTGGCCGCTGCTCGGTTTGTCGGTCTCGGCAACTATGTTCGCATGCTGACAGATCCGGGCTTTGCCCACAGCCTTCGCAACACAGCACTCTATGTACTTGTCGTCGTGCCGACATCGATCGGGTGGGGGCTTTTGGTGGCTCTCCTGATTGCCCGATCGCCTTTTGCTGCGCTTTATCGAATGGCCTATTTCCTTCCCGTGGCGGCGACCCTTGTGGCGCTCGCCACTGCATGGGAAGCAATCCTGCATCCGAGCCTCGGTTTCGCAAACTCTCTCCTGCAGCTTCTGGGCGCCTCTCCGGTCAGGTTTTTGTCCGATCCGGCAACGGCCATCTATGCGCTTGCGGCAATCGGTGTCTGGCAGATGGTGGGATTCAACATGACCCTGTTCCTGGCCGGCCTTTCGACCATTCCGAACGAGCTTTATGAAGCCGCGGCAATCGATGGGGCGGATAGGGGAGTGAAACGCTTCCTGCTCGTGACCTGGCCGATGCTGGCGCCAGTGACACTATTCGTCACTGTGATGACGATCATCCGTGCATTTTCGGTCTTCGAGACGGTTGCAGTCCTCACGCGGGGCGGGCCGATGAAGTCCACTTCGGTCATCCTCTACACTTTCTACGAAGAAGGCTTCCGTTTTTTCCGGGTGGGATATGCATCGGCGATCGCGGTATCCTTCTTTGTCTTCGTGACCGTGTTGTCGCTCGTCCAGATGCGGATCTCCGAGCGCCGTGCGCGCGCAAGCGCCCATGGAGGCCAGTCATGATTGTTAGGCAATCTCCTGCATCGCGCCTTGCAGCGCATGCCCTTCTCGCAAGCGGCGCCGTCGTGATGGTCTTCCCGTTCTTCTGGATGCTGCTGGCCTCGCTGACGCCGCAGAGCCAAATATTCAGCGGCAGCATTTTACCAATCCCGACCTTTAGCGGTGCAATCGAGAATTATAGCACCGTACTTTCGGCCATCCCTCTTCTGCGTTTCATGGAAAACGGCATTGTCGTATGCGTCTCAATTCTTGTCCTGCAGATCGCGGTTGCCATTCCCTGTGGTTATGCGCTCGCCAAGCTGTCCTTCCCGGGTCGCCCGATCCTCCTCGGGGCCGTCCTTCTCGGACTTCTCGTGCCGGTGCAAGTCCCGACTATTCCAATCTATATCGGGCTTGCAAAGTCTGGGTTGCTCAACAGCTATCCCGCTTTAGTTCTGCCCTGGATCATCTCGGCCTTTGCCATATTCCTGTTCCGCCAGTTCTTCGTGACCTTTCCGGACGAGGTACTGGACGCTGCGCGTCTCGATGGCTTCAGCGAACTGTCCATCGCGTGGCGGATCATGCTGCCTGCGGCCTGGCCGGCGGTTGCCGCCTTTTCGATCTTCTCCATCGTGGCGCATTGGAACGATCTCTATTGGCCGCTGGTGGTGACGACAAATCCCGACATGATGACGCCTTCGCTTGGCATTGCCTATTTCCGGCAGGCGGGCGAGGGCGCCGGTAACGTCGGGGCACTGATGGCCGGGGGCGTTCTCGTAACCGCGCCCTTGGTCATTCTTTTTCTTCTCATGCAGAAGCATTTTATCCGGGGCCTGGTGCTCGGCCGACATTAGCTCCGTTCCAAATCCAATCTCAAACCTTAGGAGAGCAACGTGAGAACACTTGCAACGATCCTTGCCGCCAGTATCACAGCAGCGCTAGCAGCCATGCCGGCGCAAGCCGAGACTAAGCTCGACGTCTTTTATGCCTGGCCCGAACATGAAGTGATCCATAAACCGATCGCCGATCGTTTCATGGCGGACCACCCGGACGTGAAGATCAGCTTCCGGGCCGCGGCGCCAAGCTACGATGAAGCTGTTCAGTCGCTGATCCGCCAAAGCATGGCGGGCGAGTTGCCGGACGTCCACTACGTCGGCTTCAATGTGCTGCGACCGCTTGTAACGCGCGGGCTCGTAAAACCCATCGACGATCTCGTCTCCGCCGATCATCTGGCCAACAAGGGCTATACGGATCAAGTCCTGTCGCTCGCCAAGATCGACGGACACGTGTATGGTCTGCCATTCGCCATGTCGACGCCGGTCGTCTACCTCAACGCCGATCTTGTTAAAAAGGCCGGCGGCGATCCAGCCAAGATCCCGACGGACTGGGAAGGCTTCATTGCGCTTGCCGCCAAGATCGGAGCGCTGGGCGACAGTACTTCCGGCATGTACTACCAGCTCGGTTCTGACGACTGGTCGACGCAGAACCTGGTGCGCAACTTCGGCGGCCAGATGATGGACGACAAGGAGAGCGATATCGCTTTTGCCGGTCCCGCCGGTCAGGCTGCGGTCAAGCTCTTCAAGCGATTCCACACCGACGGTGCCCAGCCGGCGATCGACTCGAATGCCGCGCGCCAACTGTTCACCTCCGGCAAGCTTGGCTTCTTCTTTGCCTCAGCCGGCAGCGTCAGCGGCTTCGAAAAGGAAATCGGCGATCGCTTTGCGCTGAAGACGGCCCAGCAGCCGCTCGGCGCCGACAACGCCACAATGCCAACAGGCGGCATGGTGGCCGTTATCCTGACTGACGACAAAGCCAAACGCACCGCCGCCTGGGACTACCTCAAGTTCGCGACAGGCCCGGAGGGCCAGACCCTGGTCGTGCCGAATACCGGTTATATGCCGACCAACACCCTTGCGCTCGATGAGGATCATCTCGGCGCCTTCTACGAAAAACACCCAAACTGGTATACGAGCGTGCTCCAGACGCCGCGCGCACGCCCGTGGTTCTCGTGGCCGGGTGATAACGGCGTTGAGATCGGGCAGGTCCTTCGCGATGAGATGACGGCCATCGCGCTGGGATCCAAGGAGCCGGATGAGGCCCTTGCAGATATGGCGATCGAGGTCCGCGCTCTTCTGCCCAAGATAAATTAGTTCTTCCAGGGGGATGCGGCGCAAACCGTGCCGTGTCCCTTTGCTTCAAACGGATTTCCCCATGAAACTCATTCACTTGACCGACTTGCACCTTGTGCCGCCAGGCGCCATGCTCTTCGGCTTTGATCCTGCCGAACGACTGAGCAAGACCATCGCACGCATCAACCGCGATCACGCCGATGCCGAACTCTGTGTCGTCACCGGCGATCTCACCGACGAGGGAGATGCCGCCGCCTACGACCTGCTGCGCGACGTGCTTCAGGAACTGCGCGTGCCTACGAGGCTTCTGCTTGGCAATCACGATCACCGCGCCAATTTCCTAAAGGCATTTCCTGACGAGCCGCGCGATAGGAACGGCTTCGTGCAGTCGGTTCATGAAAATTCTGCGGGACGCCTCATCTTCCTTGACACCCTCGTTGAAGGGTTCGGACATGGATCCTTGGGCGACGGTCGGCTCGAATGGCTGCTGGCGCGCCTGGCCGAGAGATCGGATGTACCAGTTTATCTCTTCGCCCACCATCAGCTGCAGCCGATCGGCATGGCGCATTTCGAGCCTTGGAACACCGAGAACTGGCGTTCGATCATGGAGGCGATTGTTGATGCAGGCAACGTGCGGCACATCTTCCACGGTCACGTGCATGTCGATGTCGGCGGCACCTGGAGCGGCATTCCCTTCAGCGCAAGCCGCGGAGTGGCGCATCAGATCGTCCCACATTTCACGCGAATGGACGCGGAATTCGTCGAGAATGCGCCGGCCTTTGACGTCGCGCTGATCGACGGCGACGGCGTACTCGTGCACCGCTTCGAGGTCAGCGACAAGAACGTCGTCGCGGTGTCTGCGGCCGGTTAATTTTTTCGAGGACAAGAAATGAAAAAAGAACAGCAGGCATTCGAGTTGGTCATCTTCGATTGCGACGGCGTCCTAATCGACAGTGAGACACTTGCAAGCCGCATCGACGCCGAGGAACTTACACGCCTCGGCTACCCCACTTCTTACTCTGACGTGGTGCTGCGCTTTACCGGTCTGTCGTCGGCGACCATGCGGAAGATGGTCGAAGAAGACTGGGGCCGTGCGCTTCCGGACGACTTTGACGCAATGGTGCAGGCTCGCATCAAGGAGAGCTATCGGACGGAACTGCAAGCAATCGCCGGAATTGATAACCTCCTGCATCAATTGCCGTCACCGCGCTGCGTCGCGTCGAGCAGCGCCCCTGAAAAGCTGAGGCTCGGTCTTGAACTAACGGGGCTGTTGCCGCACTTCGAACCACACGTGTTCAGTTCCGTCATGGTGAAGGTCGGCAAGCCGGCGCCGGACCTCTTCCTATTCGCTGCAGCCAAGATGGGCGTTGAGCCTGCTCGCTGCGTCGTCGTGGAAGATAGCATTGCTGGGGTTCGAGCAAGTGTAGCGGCTGGGATGACGGTGATCGGTTTCACGGCAGGCGGTCATTGCCTTGAGGACCACGGTCAACGACTGCTTTCGGCCGGCGCCGCGGTCGTTGCGCGATCGGCTGAAGACTTGGGCGCGCTGCTAACAACTAGCGAAGTTCGCCTGAGAGCCAGGATGCCAGAAAGCTGATACCGCAGCCTTTCTTTCTACCCCGACCGTCGGGCATCCACGTCCCATTCGCAACGCCAGCTCTGGATCTTGCGCTCCAGCAGTCGCACCCCCCCTTTTCTGTAAAGGTGTCCTGCTAACCCAAGTGTGGGGGCGGCGCCCAGCCTTGTGAGCGGTACCGTTTACCCCATTCGGTTCTTCTCAAGGATGTACGTTTGAGTTTTGTGGCCATACTCTCGAAAACATGTCACCATTGTGTAGCAGTGCGTGAGCCCTGCACAGATGCGTAGGAGTGGTAGAAAGTTCAACAAAGGGACGTTTGAAGATCAAAATGGGCTTCAAGAGGAGTTTGTCCGTGTCGAACTTCCTAGACCCGCAAGGTCACGATCACCACAAAGGCCGAACTAAGGGCAGTTCTCGATAGCCCATTCGAGAGGTTCGTCTTTTTGGGCGATCTCGATGCGGTCTGCTCCTATGAGAACGGTATCATCAAAGCTGCCAAAGCGATTGAGGTTACGAGGGCGCACTTACGAGTTGCTGCGCAACTCAGCGCGCCGGCCAGGAGGCCGGTGGCAATTGGCGAAACGAGATCGGGGCAACGGCGTTGGCGATCTACCATTTGAACGCAAAAATCGTCTCCCGATCAAAGGGCCACAGGGCTGTCGCATCTTCCGCCTACCGTTGCGCCGTTCGCCTGACAAACGAACGTGACGGCATCACGCATGACTACACCCGCAAGGAAGGGGTGTTGCATTCGGAAATCGTCCTGCCGGAGGGCGTCAAGGCCGATTGGGCGCAAGACCGTTCGTCTTTGTGGAATGTGGCGGAGTTTGCCGAGAAGCGCAAGGACGCCCGTGTCGCCCGCGAATTCGAGATTGCCGCATGAGCTGACTGCCGAACAACGGCTGGAGGCAACGCGGGAAATGGCGCAGGAACTGGCGAACCACTATGGCGCGGCGGTGGATTTCGCGATCCACTCGCCGCATGAGGCGAGCGATGTTTGCAATCATCACGCGCACATTCTCCTGACGACGCGGCAGGTCACGGAGGAGGGGCTCAGGGAGCAGACTTATCTCGAGCGCGAAAACAAATGGCTGCTGGCGAACGATCTGCCGATGACCGACATGCAGCTTCGCGATATTCGCCAGCGCTGGGACGGGATCGCCAACGAGCGGCTGGCGAAGGCCGGACTTGATATTCGCATCGACCATCTGTCGCACCTTGAACGCGGCCTGGAGCTGACGCCGACCGAGTATATGGAAGGGCATGGCGGTTGACCGGGGCGTCTGGATGATGGCGCGCCGCTGCGCAACGCGGAGCTGATCCGGGAGAAGCCCGAGCGGGTCCTGACGCTGATCACGAACGGAAGGAGAGTGTTCGATCGGCACGACGTTGCGCGCACGCTGCATCGCTACATCAAGGACGGTGTGCAGGCGTTCCAGAATGCGTTTGCTTCCGTCATGGCTTCGCGGCGCTCATTGAGCTGCAGGCCGAACATATCGACCAGGCGACGGGCGAGGTGGAGCTTGCGCGCTATTCGATCCGCGAGTTGGTCGAGATCGAATCCGAGATGATCAGGTCTGCTGAGGGGATGCAGGCGTGGTCAGACGGCGCGGCGCTGCCGGGCAAGGCGGCCGAAGGTCTGGAGGAGTCGTCCGGCATCAAAAGCCGCACGCTGGCGTTATGGTCCCGGAGTTGGGAAAACCCACATAGTGGGGACCATTACCGACTTAACCGGGGCGATGTGTTCGGGATCGACAAGGCCGGCATGGTGAGCAGCTGGCACCTTGCCGGGTTCGTTGGCGAGGCAGAGGCGCGCGGGGGCGAAGATCGTTCTCGTCGGCGACCATGAGCAGCTGCAGGCGATCGGGGCGGGCGCACCGTTCAGGGCGATCACGGAGGAGATCGGCCATACCGAGCTTTCCGAAATCCGCCGGCAGCGCGTGGACTGGCAGCGGGAGGCGTCGGTTGCCTTCGCGACGCACCGGACGGCCGAGGGCTTGGACGCCTATCATGAGCACGGCAATATCAGCTTTGCCGAGAGCGGAGGACTGGCGCGGGCCAACGTCGCCGGCGCACTGGTCTTCCAGACCAATGAACGGGAGTTCGCGCCGGGCGACCGCATCGTATTCCTTGAGAACAATCGCGACCTTGGCGTGAAAAAAGGGATGCTTAGCACCGTGCAGACCGTCTAGCCGCACGCAGTTCAGCTCGACGGACATGCGGGGAACGGATGGTCCGCGCGTCGTCGGTTTACCGATGAATGATTACCAAGCCATTGATCATGGCTTTGCGACGACGCTCCACAGAAACCAGGGCGCGACGGTCGACCGCGCCTATGTGCTGGCGTCGGGCGCGATTGACCGCCATCTCGCCTATGTCGCCTATGTCGCCATGACCCGGCACAGGGACGGAGCGCAGCTTTATGCGGCGCAAGATGAATTTACCGACCGTCACGTCGGCGTCTTGGTCGAGCATGGGGCCGCGCCTCACGAGCACAAGGCCGGAAAAAGCCGGAGCTATTTCGTGACGCTGGAGAATGCGAAGGACGAGCCTCATGCGACTTGGGGTGTCAATCTTGAGCGGGTGATCGCCGAGGCTAGGCCGGCGATCGGCGACAAGATCGGACTTCAGCATATGGGTGCGGAGCCGGTTCGGCTTCCGGACGGCACCACGACCGAGCGCCATTCGTGGAAGGTGCAGGAAGCCGGCGAGCTGGCCTATAGCCAGCTTGAGCAGCGGCTGTCGCGGTCGGGGTGAAGGAAACGACGCTCGACTATTCCCGCGACTTTAACGAGCGACGCGGGATCGCGGAGCAATTGGGTCTCTGCAGCGAGATCGACCTTGCTTCCGCCCAGGAGCTGTTGCACGACGTCACCTCTGACCCATCCAGGACAGGAGCAGCAGGACCGGCCATCTGAACGTCGGCATGTTTACGAGGAACGCGCCGACGATCTGTTCGCGGGCGCGAGGATCCCCGACGGCAGGAAAGCTATGGCCGGGGGGCGATCGCGAGTTTGCGGTTGGATCAGTTGCAGCCGAGCCTGAGCACACGATTGCGTCACGCGGCCATAAGCAGGCCGAGAAACGGCCGCAGAGGGCCGAGACGCAAAAGCGCAGCATGTTTCGCAGGCCTCACGCTCAATGCGGCGCCCGGAGCCGCACAGGAAAGCGGCGCGGCCACGCAGGCGGGCGGCCGGGCGGGGAAGAGAGTTTGCCGCCAGCTCCCGCGCAGGACCGGCTCGCGGAGCGGGTGCGGCCGCTTTCGGGCTTCGAACGGGCCGTCGATCATTATGCGCGGGCGCTCAGCGCCGCCGACAAGCAGCTTCGACAGAACCTGCCCGTTCTTGAAACGCAGAAGCAGGAACTGCGTGTAGCATCCGAACGTCTCGATCAGGCGCGGCCGGGATCGCGTCGCCGGCATGGACCGGGAACGGGCGGCGCTTTCCGACCCGAACGTCAGGGCCGATCGCTTCATTCAGCGCTGGCAGAAATTGGAAGCCGAGCGCCGGACGTTGACGACCGGCTGGCATGTCGAAGCACGGGCAGATGAAAGATGACGGAAGACTATCGCGCCGCGGCCCGGCACGAGCAGGATCGGGAAGGCCTGGAGCCGGAAGCATTCACCGAGGGGTGACGCCGGCGATCCTGCCGCCGCCTTCGAGACCTGCGGGCGACAGTGGGAGAGCTTGCCGCCGACCTCGGCCGAGAAATGACGACGATCCGCAAGGGCGCGTCGAAACCGCCTTCGACTAGTTCGAGCGGCAGGGAGCGCCGGTCGATTACAGCGCCGATCTCGGCCGCATCGTCCAGGGTCTCGCCGCGGTGGGCGAACGCCTGCAGGCTATCGAGCAAAGCCCATTCTCCAGCAGGGTGCGGAGCACTACGCCCGCGCCCTCGAGCGCAGCGGCGAGGGCCTGGTCCGCACCGCCGTTCAGCAGGTCGAGTGGCAGGCATCCGACCTCGAGCGCATTAGCGGTGTTCTTGCCTCCCATGACAAGAGCGCCTTTCTCCGGAGGATCAGGACCTGGCGCATGTGGACGGCCGGCGGCTTCGGCATCATCGCCGGTATCTCCCTGCTTCTCATCTTGCACGCTTCCTGCCGTTTTCCGCCGACAGCCACGTCGCCAGTCTCGTCATGGGCCGCAATCGCATCGACGCCGGCTATGCCATGGTCGAGGCGGTCGATCCTTTTACGGTCAAGAAGATGAAATGGGGCGGCCAGTTCTACGATGCCGGCGGCGGGGAGATTTCCGCGCGCCTGGAGAAAGCCAGGCAGACCGGGAAAGATCAGAAATGCACCGTCACCGTGCCGGCACCGGAGAAGGAGCAATGACCGAGGCACGACCGGTCGAGCGCCGGATTTACGATGCTGGCCGCACAACACGGGATCGAGCCGAGCGGCTTCCAATCGACGAGTGGGCCGACCAGGTTACCCGTCTATCGGATGCCGAGGTTTCGCCCGATCCGGTGATCAAGGCGAGATGGTCCGGCCAGTGCCGTTGCAGCGGAGGGCTCGACGTCAATACCACAGGTTGAGTGCAGCCGACGAAGCCAGTCAAAGGCTTCCGCATCGCCGATGGTGTATGTGCCGGCCAAACGGTCTGAGAGCAGAGGCGCGACAAACATCGAAGCCGCTCCCACAGCGAGGCCATCGAGTTCCGTGCGGTTGGTCAGTGCGATGTCATAGACGGAGACCGCCTTGCCAGGCCCGCTCAGCATCCGCACCAGCATGCACGGAGAGTCAGTCGGTTCAGCGAAGAAGCAATATACGTGCGGACCGAATATCAGCTTTAGCCCATAGCTGATGCCGCCGGGTGCGCCACCAACCCCGCACGGCAGATACACGAAGAGCGGATGCTCAGAATCCACAAGCACACCCGCGGCAGCAAGTTGATCTGCCAATTCAAATGCTGCACAGGCAAGCCACTGAACAAATCGACAGATTTCTCGTCGTCGACAAAATATGCGCTTGGATCGCGTAGGGCTGTCTCCCGCCCGCGCGCGACTGCTTGGCCGTAGTCACCTGCGTGTTCCACAACGGTTGCGCCATCGTCTCGCAGCCGCTGCTTTTTCCATGCCTTGGCATCGGTGGACATGTGCACGACGGCCTGAAAACCCAGAGCTGCGCCACATAGACCGATGCTAAGCCCAAGATTGCCAGTGCTTCCGACGACGACGGAGTGCTGCGCAAATTAATTGCGCGTTTCGGAGGACGCCAGCGGCAGGAGATCCTTAACCGGCTCAATCAAATCGTTTTGAATTGCCAGTCGTTCGGCGTGCGCGATTACCTCGTGGAAGCCACCACGCGCCTTTATCGAGCCGGCAATCGGCAAAACGTGATCCGCCTTGACGAGCCACGGTCCTATCGGGGCGGGTTCAATCCCAATGATCGGAAGTAGGGGCGAGTAGATGGTGGCTTTCCGGTTCCGGAGTGCCTGAAGAGCGTAAGGATCAACCTTTCAGATCGGCGCAGCCGGTCCCGAGCCTCGGCAACTTGCAGGGTCACCTCCGGAACATCCTTGGGATAAGCCTGCGCCCCGTCATTTAGCCACAGCCAAGGGCTGCGACCCTGGGGACGGCTGAGTGCATCTGAAGGTATGGTTCCGCTCGTCCTGATGTTTCCTTCTACAGGGAACGGCTAGTCGAGATACCGTCCCCAGAAATCTTGAAAACATGTGTGTCCCGAGTTGTTGTGTTATAAAAATATCTCTTTATAAAGAATATTATTTGCCTATCATCTGGGGCGAATGCTCGCTAAAGTACGAGAGACTGGAAAATTCAACAGAAGAGGACACCAATGAAGATCACTCAGCGCTTGGCACTCGACGCTTCGACGAAGCAGCGGGCTCGCGACCTGGGGCTACCGTTTTCCGGAAAGACCGGTTCCTATAACGCCATAACCGATGTTGCCGGCATAGAGGTAGGCTATTCGACCGTGATCAGCGACGCGCCGGCGTCGGGCAGAGGACCAGCGCGCACCGGTATCACTGCCATCCTTCCGCGAGGCCGCAGCGGTCCTCTTCGGGCGCCTGTGTGGGCGGGATTCCACTCCCTTAACGGCAATGGCGAAATGACCGGGACGCACTGGATCAAGGAGGCAGGATATTTCACGGGACCGATCGCCATCACCAATACTCACAGCCTTGGAACCGTTCATCAGTCGATCCTGGAATGGATGATCGACAAGCCCGACACCAGCGTCGGACCCTACAAATTCATGCTGCCCGTGGTCGGCGAGACGTCCGATGCCTATCTTAACGACATGGACGCCTTTCACGTTACCGCCGCGCATGTGAAGGAGGCTCTGGATGGCGCTTCCAGCGGACCGCTGGCCGAGGGCAATGTCGGCGGCGGGACGGGAATGATCTGCTTCGAGTTCAAAGGCGGTACGGGAACCTCGTCCCGGGTCGTCGACCTGCTCGGTTCGCGCTACACCGTCGGCTGCCTCGTGCAGGCGAACTTTGGAATTCGACCGCTCCTCAAAATTCTCGGCGTTCCTGTCGGCGAACACCTCACATCGAATCGGCTCTTTGCCGGTGAGCAGGGCTCGATCATCGCCGTGGTGGCGACCAACGCACCTCTCATGCCGACCCAGCTGGAACGGGTCGCACGACGGGCGGGCCTCGGCATCGGGCGCACGGGCACGCCGGCAGGAGACGGATCCGGCGACCTTTGCCTTACCTTCTCTACGGCAAACCTGACCACCAGTGAGTCCGCCACAGCACCCGCTGTCGGTGATCTCGCTTTCTTACCGAACAACAGGCTCGACCCCCTGTTCGAGGCGACGGCGCAGGCAGTGGAGGAAGCGATCATCAATGCCATGGTGGCGGCCGAACCGATGGTGGGGCGCGAGGACAGGCTTGTTGCCGCGATAGAGCACGATGCGGTAAAGGAGGTTATGCGCAACTATGGACGATTGAACGTATGAGTCGCACGCAAGCGCCCCAGCCGGCCCCTGCCTCCTTTCCCTTCGTCGAGAAGATCAAGGAACGGCAGGCCACATTCTCGAAGGCGGAAAGCGCCATCGCTGCCTATCTCGTTACGAATATCCGCGACATTCCTTTCGAGACCGCGGCTTCGATATCGAGCAAGCTCAAACTCAGCCCAATGACCGTCGGGCGCTTCCTGCGTTCACTTGGCTATGAGAACCTCGCTGCTCTTAAGGCGGAATTGGGCAGCACCATCCATCAGATTGCCTGGCTTGTCGGAGAACGATATGAGCGCATGACGTCCGCTGACCGGTCTAGGAAAAAGGCGGACAGTGCCGCGCAGGATCGTGCCGCAAGTCTCGATTTGGAATTGAAAGCTGTCATCAGCGCCTATGAGCAGGCCGGCACAGAACGTTTCGGCGAAGTGGCGGAGATGGTCGCCAAGGCCGATCGGGTCTATGTGGCTGGCTTTCAGACCGTGCGCGGCCTGGCCATGGACTTTGCCCTGCGCCTCGAATACGCTCGCCCGAATGTCAGTTTCATGGACGGCGCCAGCGGCACCTACAGCGAGTTGTTCGCGGACGAAACCGGAAAGCCGCTCCTCATTGTTGTAGACGTCCGGCGGTACGCAAAGCAGGCAATGCTGCTTGCGCGACAGACCTCGCAGGCGAACGTCAACCTCGTCATAATCACGGACTCGGTGTGCTACTGGGCGCAGGAACTCACCGACAATTTGTTCCGAGTTGTCACCGACGTCGATATGTTCTGGGAAAGTAACGCGCCAGTGACAACCTTCCTCGGTCTTCTTGTGGATGAGGTGATCCGCCGTCTTGGCCCTTCGGTCAAGAAACGCAGCGAACGGATGCAAAAGCTGCAGGACAACTTCGGAAGTTTTGCCGATTAGCAATCGAAACGGGCGAGTGCCTCCTGGCTCGGCAAGCCGTCCGCTCACGAAGGTAGGGCATCTACTCCAGCCAACCGCTCGGCCAAGCCCTTGACGTCAGCAAATTGAGCGACCAGCCCAACTTGAAACACTGCGAGAAAGTCCTGCTTCCGTACAAATTGAATTCCGCCGTGTCACAAAGATGTATGGAGCGATCACTGCCGTCAAGGACCTCGCCCTTACGGTCCGTCAGGGCGAGTTCCTGACGATCCTTGGTCCAAGCGGCTCAGGAAAGAGCACAGCGTTGATACTGCTTGCTCGGTTCATATCGCGAAGTGAAGGCGATATCCTTATCGGCGGGAGGTCGGTAGCGGCTGTGCCATCGGCGCGACCAAGGCATCGTGTTCCAAAGTTACGCGCTATTCCCGCACCTAACAGTCCGCCGCAATTTGGAATTTCCCCTCGCGGCGTAAAGGCGAGTGAGCGGGCAAATTGTGTTGATAGGATACTGAAAAGAGTCCACCTGAAAGACTTCGGCGGCCGCATGCCATCACAGCTGAGTGGTGACCAGCAACAGCGCGTAGCGCTTGCCCTAGCATTGATTGCCGATCCGCCGGTCTTGCTGCTCGACGAGCCGCTTGGCGCGCTCGATCGCAATCTTCGCGAGCAGATGCAGGGGGAGATCAAGAGTTTGCATAAGGAATTCGGAATCACCACAGTGTGCGTCACGCACGATCAAGAGGAAGCGCTCACACTATCTGATCGAGTAGTGGTTATGCGTGGCGGGGTGATTGAACAAGTTGATACACCGGAAGCACTATACGACCGCCGGCGACACTGTTCGTGGCAAACTTTTTAGGCGAAGCCAATCTTCTAGAGCGGACAGATTCTGAAGTCGAGGCAGAGAGGTCCCGGACTTCTGGTATGGTCGCCATAATCCGTCCGGAGCGGCTCCGTATCTCAACACCAGGCGCACCAAGGAGTACGGACGCGGACCAGCGCCAGTCCGTTATCGGTACGGTGGCCGACACGGTCTACGCGGGCCCGCTAAGGAAATACCATGTGCAGGCCGGAACCAGGATGCTCACTGTGCGGGAGCACGTCGCTTCGGGGCAGCAGGTGTATTCGCCTGGCGATCAGGTTCGCGTCGACTGGCTGCGGTCTGACGTCCGCTTTGTCACGCTTTAAACAAGAGACCAAGTGGATGGTTCCTTTTCTCAAACTATCTCGGCCATTTATTGGGCTCACTCTCCCCGCCTTGGCCATTCTGCTCGCCGTATTCGGCATACCGATGGTCCAGCTCCTGTTTACCAGTTTCAATGCGCCGGCCTTTACGCTCGCCAACTATCAGGCGTTTGTCGATCAAACTGCCAATCTCCGCGTGCTTTCTCAGACCATTGAGATGAGTTTGGTCGCGACGACGCTCTGCGTCGTCATCGGGTATCCGACTGCGTATGTAATCGCAGGCTCTTCTAAGCAACTGCGGGCAACGCTTATTGGATTTGATCCTGGCGCGCACCTATGCCTGGATCCTGATTCTGGGCGACCGCGGCCGGATCAACAACCTCCTGCTTGATCTAGGGTTGATCTCAAGTCCACTGCCGCTGATCTATAATCGCACCGCAGTCTACATTGGAATGGTCCAGATAATGCTGCCTGTGATGGTCCTTCCGCTCATCACCGTCATGGTCGGCATAGAACAATCGCTGATGGCAGCAGCCCGCAGCATGGGTGCACGACCTTTCACCGCCTTCAGGCGTGTATTCTTCCCACTCAGCCTGCCGGGCGTGCGAAGTGGGTCTGTTCTGGTCTTTGTGCTTTGCCTGGGTTTCTATATCACGCCGGCCGCTGTATGGGGGTGCACGACACAATGCTGTCAACCTTCATAGCCGCGCAGGTGAAGAGCTCACTGAACCTGGGATCCACCGCTGCCTCTTCACTCATCCTCCTGGCAATAGCCATGATCGTCATCTCTCTCATTGGGCTTGATCTTTCAGGATCGCCATCTCGCACCCCGCAACCGGCGCGGAAAACCTGGCTAAGGTTGCTTCCTTTATCCGGTCTACTAACCCGCTTTCTAAACGAACTCGCGGTTCCGTATCGGGCGAAGCAGTGGACGGCGCAGCTGTATCGGGCAGGGGCAGACGACCGTTGGTCGAAAATCGCCGGTGCAATATTCGTGGTATTTGTCGTGTTGTTCCTACTGTTTCCTGGCCTTGTCGTCATTGTTATCGTTTAGCCCAGGGACGTTTTTGGAATTTCCGCCGTCGGGTCTTTCGCTGCAATGGTACCGCTCGTTTTTCAGCGATGCTTGGTACGCTGCCGCGTGGACCAGCATACAGATTGGTATCGCGGTCACTATCCTATCGACAATCGTCGGGACCCTCGCAGCCTACGGCCTCAGCAATACCTATCCGCGCCTGCGCACCGTCCTGTCGATGGTGATCCTGACACCCATCACCTTTCCAGTCATCGTCGTTGGCATTGCGACCTTTCTGGGATTGGTTCAACTGGGACTAATTGGCACGAGGGCCGGGATCATCTTGGCTCATAGCATTGGGGCCATCGGCTATGTCGTCGTGATCGCGGGCGTGATCCTGGCCGGCGCCCGGACCCGGCGGACAGGCGTTGATGTGGAACTTCATCGCCGCCGCATAGCGGCGATTTGCCCGCCGAATCGGTCTCGACAGCTTGGTGTCGTTTGAGGGACGCCAATATAGCGTTCCGTTCAAGCTCCTCGGGCAGCGCGATCAGGGCGCCATTATGACGGACCAGGGTGATCGCGCCGCCCTCCCGGGCCAAAATTGTCCGGGCACCGGTGGCGCATCGGTGGATCGATTGTATACGGTTCTGGCGGAGGTGGTGCGATGCCCCAGGCCGACTGGGCCTGGATATCGACACGACGCGCGACCGATTGCTCGCGCTGCGCTGCCCCTACGCGGCCGAGCGCCGGGGATCATCTGCTGACTGAGGCGGTAAGCCAGGCGATGGCACCGCACCTACCTGGACGGACTGCTGGAGGTGGGGCATTCCGGCGCGAGGGACGGCGGGTGAGGAACCTCGTTGAAGATGTCAGGCCTGCCGCCGACGGTAGGCGTCATAGACAGCTACCGTGATAACCACCAAAAGCGGCGGCATATCGGGGATATGATGCCGAAAAAATGATCAAGGAATGCAAGCGCCACATTGTTGGCGACACGCTCGGCCTGGCGGTCGGTCTCATGGTCCATAGCGCTGACATTCAGGACAGGGACGGTGTGATTAGGAATGCAACGCCGATTGACAGACGGTGCGCCGGACCTCTTGAAATCTATCCGCGACAGAAGGCCCTGGTTGCTGCAGGTCTTTGCCGATGGCTGCTAACTCTGGATGTCGCTTGAGGTCTGTCGGGTTTGTCAGGGCCGCGACACGGTAGCGTTCGGCCCGGCGCTTGCCGCACTCTCATGGGAGCCCTTGAAGAATAAGCACAACATCTCTTCTGAGGCTCGATCCGCCAAACTGGCACGAATTTTGAAACTCCTTAGTGCGCGGCGGCGGCAGTGGCCAACCCGCACGCATGCCGCGGCTCCCCGCGACCGATGGAACGAAGAGAGGAAAGCACCATGGCAGGTCACGGGAAAGGATCTACCGGCAAGTCCGTCACCTCCCACCCGGCGTATTTCATGACCTCAAGAGGATCTCGTAGATGAGAAAAGTCGTAGCCGCCAAGCTTCATGGCATTACTGTCACTGATGCAGATCTGAACTACCACGGTTCGATTACACTGGACCCGGATCACTGCGATGAGGTGGGGATCTTTCCACTGGAATTCGTTGACATCTGGAACAAGGCGTCAGGTGCGCGTATCAGCACGTATGTCATTTATGGTGAAAGGGGTTCCCGTTGCTGTGTGCTGAATGGAGCTGCCGCTCGTACCTGCCAGGTCGGAGACGAGATCATCGTTTGCTCCTCCGCGTACGTTGAAAAGGAGCAGATCGCCGAGATCAAACCGCGAGTATTAACGTTCAATCGGGACAATTCTGTCCGCGATCGCATGTTCTACGATGCCAGCCTCCGGGAGGATGGAGCGATTACGTTCGCGATCCGCGAGGGCTCACCGATGGAAAGGTCTTTATCCCGGTCCGAGCCACTCGCTGATGACTCAGCGAGATCGGCCTAGACGATGACAGTCCAAACCTGGCAATAAGCCGCCCCGCAACTCAGTCCGAAGAGGAAACGACCATGCAACTGGCACTTATGTATGGTGGCCGGTCCGTTGAACACGACTGGTCGATTGCGATGTACAATCATTTCGCTGACGTCCTTAACAAAGCTGTTCATGCGAGTATTTCACCAGCATTTATTTATTATATCAGCCGATCCGGGGATTTGCTTAGGCTCGCCCTCGACGGGGATCGCCTTCCGAAGCATGATGAGTTTACGACTCGTGCCGAGACCTATTCGCTCACCTCGCTTGCTTGTATACTAAAAAATGACAGCAATTTCGTCTTCTCACTTCTTCAGGGCCAAGACGGAGAGGACGGTCAGATCCAGGCTCTTGCCCAATTCTATGATATCCCGGGCAGCTTTGGTGACAAAACTGCGGCCATGCTCTCCGCAGATAAGTATTTGCAGGGCTTAATCGCCAATCGACTTTGTCCCGAGCTGACCCCCATTCCGACGATCCACGTCTCCCAAAGTGATCTCGACGCTGGCATAGCCGAGGCTCTGCGGCACCTTACTGGGCCCTGTGTTCTCAAGCCGAACACGCTCGGAGGATCCTTCCTCACCGAGTGCCTCGACAATCTTTCGGAGGAGGGCCTTCGTTCCTATTCCGAACGGATCGCTGCGTATGACGCCTCATTCTTGGTCCAGCAACGAATTGTCGGAACAGAGTACACCTCCGGCGTCTTGATCAACCGCCATGAGGTTACGGTACTTCCGGTTGCGCGGATCAATAATCCCTCGGGATTTCTCGGCTATGACCAGAAGACGCAGAAGGGCAGCTACACTGTTGAGTTCCATAAGATTGAGAACAGCCTTCAGACCCGCATCTTCTCGATGTCAACGAAGATTGCTCGGGAGTTCAGGCTCCACACCTTCGGGCGCCTCGATTTCATCGTCGATGACCAGCAACGCGTCTATTTCTTCGAAGTCAATGCGGTCCCGGGTCTGACGGCAGGAAGCATCTTTCCGAAGATGCTCGCAAAAGCCGGCTTCGATCTGTGCCATGTCATTGGGCTGGCTGCCTCCAATGAGATCGACCAAAGGCGTCGCGAAGAGGTTCGCAAGATCGAGACCAGCCGCATCCGTTACGGCCCGCGATAACCAATGGCAGCTTCCCTGCCATTTCCCTAGAATGTTGCAGTCAGTGCGGAGGACCAATGCTTCACTACCATTCACTCGACATAACGGGTCGGTCAGCCCACGTCATCGGTCGCGTTTCCATAGACACATCGATCATTGACCTTAGCTCGGCAGCCGACCTAAAGCCGTCGCTCGGTGATCTGGTCGAGGTCTGTGGCCCGTCGCAATCGCTAGATGAGCTCGCCAAAGCTATAGGTTCTATACCTAACGAGGTCTTGACGACGCTTGGCTCAAGATCCGTTCGATCATATGTCGGGGATCACGTGCTTTCGGTCGCCGGATCGCTTCATCGGCCGGGCGATCGTCGTGATTACTGACATATGTACCGGTGTCCATTTGAGCCGCAGCAGTGGCTCGTCACGGGAACGGCTGATGGACGGGGCTGATGCGCAGTAGAGTAGGGGGAGGTAGTCCCGTTTCCTAATGCTGCATCGGAACACCGTCCGAGGACGGACCCGGAGACCTGTGCCTTGCCTTCCCCACGGCAAAGCTCACCAAGAGCGAATCGGTCGCCGCGCCTGCCATGGGCAACCTCGCTTTCCTGCTCAACAACAGGCTCGACACGCTCTTCGAAGCCACGGCACGTGTGCCGACATCGACCATGATGCTCTAGAGGACGTCATGCACCACTATGGACGACTGAATAGCATAAGCCGAAAAGATGCGGCGCATCAGGCGCCTGTCTTCCACCCTTTCGTCGAGAAGATCAAGGAGCGGCGGGCGACAATCTCGCGGGCAGAAAGCATCATCGCGGCTTACCTTCTCACCCATGTCCGGGAGATCCCGTTCGAGACGGCGGCCTCGATCTCCCGCAAGCTGAATGTCAGCGCTATGACGGTGGGACGCTTCCTGCGTTCCCTCGGCTATGAAGGCCTTTCCGCCCTGAAGGAGGAGTTGCGCAGCACCGTTCATCAGATCGACTGGCTCGTGGGCGAGCGCTATGAACGTATAATCTCGCCGGATCGTTCCAAGAGCGAGGAGGACGAAGCCGCACCGGACCTTTCAAAGAGCCTCAACTTGGAGCTGAAGGCAATCGTCAGCAACTACGCGCTGGCCCGCACGGCACACTTCAGTCACGTTGTCGCATTGGTGGCCAAAGCGGATCGGGTTTATGTGGCGGGCTTTCAGACCGTGCGGGGCCTAGCTATGAACTTTGCCATGCGTCTCGAATATGCCCGCCCGCGTGTCCGCTTCATGGATGGCGTCAGCGGGACCTACAGCGAACTGTTCGCGAATGAAGCCGGAAAACCACTCGTCATCGTCGTGGACGTCCGGCGCTACGCGAAGCAGGCCATGCTCTTGGCGCAGCAGGCCTCGCAAGCGAACATCGATCTCGTGATCGTCACGGATGCGGTTTGCTACTGGGCACAAGATCTCACGGACAATGTTTTCCGGATCGCCACTGATGCCGACATGTTCTGGGAAAGCAACGCGCCGGTGACAAGCTTTCTTAATCTTCTCGTAGAAGACGTCATCTGCCATCTTGGCCCTTCGGCCAAAAAACGCATTGAGCAGCTGCAGAACGTGCTGTCAACTTGATGGCGGACATCCAAAATTGTCGCTGCGCATCCTCTTATATATATAAGCCGATTCAAATCAGCCACATCAGGGGAATACCGGTCGCATCACGCCAGGAGTTCAAGGCGGGGTTGCGGTCGCCGAATCCGGATGGAGAGGTGAGCTATTTCGGCGAAGTAGAGGCAGCAGACGCCGGCATGAGTCGCATCATTCAGCGTATAGCCGTGAAATTAGCATTTCTGTTATAACGTGAACAGAAGAAAGTTCACGGTGGTTGCGGAATATTTCAGGTGGCACGCCCCTGACCGCTTCCTTCATCTCTCGCATCTAGCAACGTTGGTCCTCCAAGCTCACATGAGGATTTCGCCGTCAAGATCAATCACTTTTTCATAGGGTGCTTGTATCGAATCCATGGCTGAGCCACCGTGCATGACGCGGCACGTTTCCGTCGCCGGTTCAAACTCACATACGGTCGCCGTTTTGTCCGGCAGCACCACTATCCCGCTTGCGTAGCGGCAAGGCTCAGGAGAACGGGACCAATCTAAAGCGCGGCATTTGAAGCCCGACTTAGAGGCGGTTCGTTCACCTGGATCCGCCAGGATTGATCAGTCCTGGAAGATTTGTGTGTTCGGCCATTTTATGGTCGTCAGGCGGTCTTCATAACAGCCCCTTCGATGACAACACCCGCAGTGACAAACTTCCACAGCGCGATAAGGAGCTTGCGCGCCAGGGCAACTATCGCGGCTTTCTTTAAACGTCCACCATTCGACTGGACCCGATCCACAAACCAACGACTGAGCGCTGACGCTGGCTGATTGCGTAGCCATAGCCAGGACAATTGAATCATCGTGGTGCGCAACCGGGGATTCTGGAGGGTTATTTGAGGGCGCATGGACGGTGCGGCGAATTCGGGCGACCTCATGTAAGCCGGATTGAACTAAGGCGCGGGTTGTTTGACGCTGCTATGGGGAATTGAGAGCCAACCCGCCGGAGATGAAGGGCGCCGCATCTCGTCCCGACTGCTTTGCGGGCAACACTGAGCCGGGGATGGGGCTTTTAAGCGCGGTTTGCCTAGGTCTCCGCTGACTTTTCTGCGATATTGGAAGGGATCCGCAGCCTTTTGAGTGGCTGAGGTCGAGCGATATCGCTCGCCGGAGACGCACTGAACGCGTGGGAATATTCTGAGAGGCTGATTGTCGGACATCATGATGTATCGCACCGGAAGGATGATGGTCGAGGCGGTGCAATAGGCGCAATGGTGATGCTGGTCCGACGCATGGGGCGCCGGCAGTCGGGGCATTCTTGGGAATGGGCCTGCTGCGATTTGGTCGAATGGGATCGCCCGTTTGTTGGTGATGGTTGGCCGAGGAGGCTTCTGCAGAGGCTGATACGATCCCGTCGATGACAATTGGCGAGAAAGCCGAAGTGGCGCATGCGGTGGAAGCCGTCCGGAAGCACATGAAGGAGAAAGCGCCGGATAAACTCGTGGGGATGAAGACGCATGATCTTCTCACGGTCGCGACCGTTGGCACGATAATCTTTCCATCGGAAGGCCACATGGTCGCCATCAGCATGAGCGATGCGGCTGTTTGCGATGGCGACGCGATGGGTGTAGCGGCCAAGATAGGCGAGCACCTGATCCGGCCCGCCGAATGGCGGCTTCGAATAGACAACCCATTCGATACTGCGAGCGCGGGCAAGATGGCGGGTGAATGTGTTGTCATCGTTTAGATGAGCGAGTTCGTTGAAGAAGTGCAGTTCACCCCTGGCGAAGGCTCCAGCAAGCGCTGCCAGAAAAAGCCGGCGAAACAGGCGCGATAACACGCGAACGGGTAGAAAGAAGCCCGGTCGGGATGCAACCCAGCTTGATCTGTCTGATGAAAGACCGCCGCCCGGCACGACACAATGGACGTGGGGATGGTGGGTCATCGCCTGGCCCCAGGTGTGGAGCACGGCGGTGACGCCGATCTCGGCGCCCAGCCATTTGGGATTGGCCGCAATGGCCTGTAGCGTCTCGGCCGAGATCCGCATCAGCAATGCATAGACAACCGCCTTGTTCTGGAAGGCGATCTCAGCGAGGCCACGTGGTAGCGTGAAGACCATGTGGAAATACGGGACCGGCAAGAGATCGGCGATGCGTGCGTCGACCCACTCCTTGCGAGCAGCTCCCTGACACTTCGGGCAGTGGCGATTACGGCAAGAGTTATAGGAGATGCGGGTTCTGCCGCACTCATCGCAAGCATCGACGTGACCACCGAGCCTGGGTGTCCGGCAGGCTTCTATCGCCCCCATGACGCGTCGTTCGCCGCGGCCAAGATGACCGGCGTTCTCTCGTCTGTAAGGGCCCCCATGCCGCCGAAAGATGTCGGCGACTTCGAAGGTGGGCCGCAACCGATTACGCTTCCGGCGGCGTCACCTCCAGTCGCAACCGATCAAGGGGGCTGGCTGTCGACCTGATCGTGTCGGTGGAAACCTGCGTATAGTGTGCCGTGCTCGACAGATGGGCATGGCCAAGCAGGACCTGGATGATCCGGATATCGGTCCCATTCTCCAGCAGGTGCGTGGCAAAGGAATGCCGTAACGTATGAACGGTGACGCGCTTTGAAAGGCCTGTCGCGGCAACCGCCGACCGGCAGGCGGCATTCAAAACGGTCGGTTCGATCGGCTTGTCAGCATCACGCCCTGGAAAAAGGAACGTTGTGGGACGTGACAGGCGCCAATAGCGGCGCAGGATGCCGAGGAGTTCGTTTGACAGCATAACGTAACGGGCTTTGGCCCCTTTGCCATGGCGAACATGGATCACCATCCGGGAGCTGTCGATATCCCCGACCTCCAGTCCACAGACCTCACCGATCCTGAGGCCCGCGGCATAAGCTGTGGTCAGCGCAACGCGCGCCTTCAGACTGGAGACCGCCTCAAGAAATTGAGCCACCTCGTCCGCCGATAGAACAATAGGGAGCTTGCGTGGTTCGCGCGCATAGGGGATCCGATCAGGGACATCGTCATGGCCAAGCGTGATCCCATAGAAAAATCGAAGAGCACACACGATCTGGTTTAACGATGCCCACGATATCCCGGTTGAAACGAGGTGAACCTGAAAGGTGTGAATATCTGCAGGACCGAGCCGATCGGGCGATCGGCCGAAATAGCGGCTGAACTTCTGGACTGCATTAATATAGGATCGCTGTGTCGCCGGGGATAGATTGCGGACCGTCATGTCCTCAATCATCCGGCGGCGAAGAGGGCTTATCTCAGCCATCGGGGCCTCCTGTCTGAAGGGTGGGTTGCAACACAACCATCCTCTCAGTCAGGGGGCTCTCGTCAAAGCCCGCCTCAAATCGCCGCGATCAGCGGCTTAGTTCAATCCCTGCTTTTGAGACACCTTGTTCGTGGTCAATCGTCCCGCTCATCCATGGGGTCGGTGTCAAACCTGCATAGGCGGCAATCTGCCGCCGATTATCAAAATGTCGGCACAGCGCTTCGGTCCAAAGAACGGCGGCAAACTCAGCGCCGACACCTTTTAAGGTAAGCAACATTGCCGGCGCCGGTGCCTCAGACGCTAGCGGCTCATGTACGGAAAGCAGGGAATTACGCTCGCTCTCCACCTCGGCGATTTGCTCAAGCAGCAACTCAAGACGATCGAGTTCTCGATTTATTTGAGCCTTGAGATGCTTCGGCAAGCCACGGCCGTCTCCGGTGCAAAGCTCCTCAAGGCGTATGCGGCGATCTTTGCGAAGCGGTTGATAGCCGCTGACGCCCTGGGCGAAAAGTAGACCCTTGACGCGATTAACATGCCTTACTCGCTCCGCAATCAACACTTTGCGTTCCCGGCAGATTCGACGCCGGTCTTCGTCCTCTGGATCTGGCGCTCTGACCATTGCGCACACACGTGGCTCGCCACGCTTGAATGCCAGCAATGTCCGCGCCAGTGCCTCTCCATCAATCTTGTCGGTCTTAACGCGCCGACGTCGACGAGAGGTCGCGATAGAAGCTGCATCAACTACGTAACTCTCAATCCCGTTCGCTTCCAGAACCCGATGGATCCAAAAGCCATCCAATCCAGCCTCTTGGATCGTCACGATGGGAAACGACTTCCCTGTTCGTAGCCGCGCCTTCAGTTGGAGCTGCTCAAACCGAGCGAGCAACTCGGCTATATGTAAGCGCGCAAATCCCTGCACCTGTTCAATTGGAGCGTCCTGATTGATTCTGTGTCCACAACGGAGACTGTGGACATAATGACATTGACTGGCGTGGGCCCATTGAGGTCGCTTCGGGTGACGAAGATTCTTCGCAACGGAAAGCGGCGGTTTGATCCTGTTGAGAAGGAGCGTTTGATCGATGCGGCCCTTGAGCCGGGGATATCGATAGCAGGCCTGGCGCTCGCCCACGGGATCAATGCCAATCAGTTGCGCAACTGGGTCAAGCTTCGCCGGGAGCGGCCCGCGGGGAGAAAGTTGG
>NZ_CBYB010000005.1 GCF_000577275.2 Rhizobium favelukesii | reverse complement strand
GGCTATATTGCCGCCGTCCACCACGTGCTTCGACATCTTTTCGCCGTTGCCCGGCGACAACGAAGTGATCAACCAGGTCGATCGGCTAAGTTCCAACGACACAAAAATTGCGCGAAGATCAGTGCGGACAGCGGTTGGCGTCTTTGATTGAACGGATGTGGCTTCCATAACCTGTTCCTTCTGAGCGAGTGCTTTGATGCAGCCTCACTCTGCCAGAGCGTCGGCCGCTGTTCACTCCTCATGAGATCTATGCCAACCCACTAGATGGTCAAATCTCAACGGCCGGTCATTCCGGGCACATCACTGACAACCTGCGAGACGGTAATGGCAGAGATGGGTCTTCCAGAAGGCCTAAATCTTCGGTTGTGCGTCATCCTGACATACTGCGAGCTCATTCCAATTTAAATATATCGTGCAATATATTGATGCCATACCAATATACTCTTGCATAACTGGATTAAATACTTTCACGATCCGCTTAGCCGCGAGTTGAAACGAGCGATCACTCGGAACGAGCGGCGCGTAGCGGTTTCGACTCAATTCTTCCGAGACGGACTTCCGGCGAAGCTGCGTGTGTCCGCAACGCATTCGAGTCGACGCTGTTCGTGATAACCACGCTGTAAAAATGAGGGCTGCCATGCATCACCCGCTTCCACCAGAAGTGCGCCCCATCGCGGGTCTGAACTTCCCGCTTTATCCCTGCTCAAACGGGTCCTGGTCAATCAAGCCAACAGTCGGCGCCTCAAGCGTGCGGGTTATGATTTGTTCCATTCCGAAGGCCGGCACCCACCTCTATGCACGTCTTCTTGCTCTGCTCGGGCTTGAAAAGTCCGATGTGTTTTTCAATAGAGACTATCTCGGAGATTTCCGCTTTGTAGATGTCGAGAGAGCTCGCTTCACTCATTCGGGCAATATAATATGGATACCGATTGAGATATCATCGCTTTTTGTCCAGCCGGGTCAGTTTGGGTATGGCCATCTGCCCTGCGACATCGCCATCCGTCGTTGTTTAGCAGATTTCAAAATCATCTTCGTAGCGCGCGAAATGCGGGCGGCAATTGTGTCGCAGATGCGATATGTCGGCGACAGCGACTGGTGTCCACCCGGGAGGACTGAGATCAAGTGGCGCAATGAGCCGAACGGGCAAGACAAAATGCTGAGGTATTTCGACGAGATCGCGCCCTTCATCTTCAACAACCGTTGCCACCCGATGGCACCGTGGACAGATCAGGTTGATGTGCTTGGATTGACGTATGAGGAGATCATAGGCGACCAAGGACGCGAAGTTCAGCTCGCGACGATCCGCAAAGTCGCAGAATTTTGCGACACCCAGATATCGCAGCCCGAGTTGATTTTAGATCAACTGATCGGTAAGCAGACATTCACGTTCTCCGGCTGCCGAACATCCTGGGAATCCTGTTGGAACCCGGAGATCGAGGAGCGATTCGTGAAGCTCGGTGGATCGAAACTCAACGAGCGTTTCGGCTTTGGCACGAGATAGGCTCAGTCACGCCTCACAGCGTTGTAGTATTTTCGCGCGGCACCAGCAAAGACCACCAAACACGGCCTATGCATCTGGATAGTAAATTCCAGCCGAAATTCCGCGCACGTATACGTTCACTGCGCTGCCAGATTGCAGCGTTTTGCCATGAGCAACTGACGGGTTTCGTCCAGACAGTACTGGGCCTGTGCTACCTATCGCACCAGCGTTTCGGTAATGATATTTGTCGTCGTTTGGATAAAGCTTGCTCGGTATGGATGCTGTGAGCTTGTTCGCAGAACATTTTTTGTTGAACTTTACGAGGACCGGGCCTTCGCCGCTCTCGTTTAGCCGCAGGCTTGGCGCGGACGGTCGGTTTTACTTCACTGCCACGCCAGCAATCCGGAACCCGGACAGAAAGTCGTCGAGCGGCAATGCCTCGCCATCAGTGGCGGAACCATCTAGTCTGGACGCCTTATCACCGTTGATCCTTCTGCGGCCACGGGCGGTGCGCTCGGCTTAAAGTCATTGAGGACGCGATCAATCTCGCTGCGGTCATCGTCAGCAATTGCCGACGCGTCTCGCTATCCATATCGCCGTGTCCATGCCTTTCCTCCGATGCCTCCCGAACAACGACAAGCTTGGCGCGCACCTCATCACCGTAAACCCGCCGCCCAGGCTGCGGCCATCGCGAAGGACCTCCAAGACGGTCTGGCGCTTATTTAAGCAGCTCATCCCCATTTTCATCTCTGATGGCAGCGGCTTGGCATTTCGAGAATGGTCACGGCGTTCTGTTCCCGCCAGCGCTGATGCCTGGTAGCCAGGCTCATCGCTCGGGATGACGCGATCCAGCGCGGCCATCAGCTCCTGTCTCTTTCACGCTGCTTCAACCTTTCAGCCAGTGCGACCCGCTTCTGCTTCAACCCCGTCCGCGACACTCATTCGAGGCTCCTTTTTCATCGGGACGGGTAGCCTCAGCCTTGTCGTTGATCTGGATCAATGAAGGCGTCAGCGGCGGCGCCCTTATATACACGAACTCGCTATTGGCTTTCAGTGAACCTCCAATCGAAGCGGACAGTTCAAAAATATGCAAGATCCACTAAAGGGACGGCGACTGCTGCTGGAGAGGATCAGTGATGCGGCAAACACGGCTCCGGATGCGCTTGCGCGTATAGCACTTTATATCGTCAATGACCCCGAGGCCGTCCTAACGCTCTCCATCGCTGACTTTGCACACGACGCCAGGAGCGGTTCTGCCTCAGTAATTCGGTTTTGCCGAATGCTCGGTTTCTCTGGTTTTCGTGAGTTTAGGATTGCTCTTTGCAGTGAAATTGAGCGGAGGAAGGCTTTCCAATTGGCCAAACGCGCCGCACCGAAGGATGTAAGCCTTTCCCCGCGTGTCGCCTCACTCGCTACTGCGCTGCAAGACTCGATCGTTGCGTCTGCTCGGGCTTTTGACGATCTTCAAATATGTGATCTTGCCAAGCGTGTGCGAGCGGCCCGACGCGTCGAAGTGTTCGGTACGGGGCCGTCGTCTATCTGTGCCGACATTTTGGCGACGCGGTTGATTTGGCTTGGACTCCCCGTCCATTCCTCTGGTTCCGCAAGCATGGCACATGGTCTCGCGCGAGCGCTTGACCCTTCGAGCGTCGCGATTGGCATCTCCTTGTTGGGCCACAATGAGGAAACCAAGAACTTTCTGAATATCGCACGCAAAACCGGAGCATATACGATTGCTATTTCAAGCCGCGCAAGCGGCGAGGTGGCTGAGGCCGCAGATGAGGTGATTCTATTTAGTCCGGTTGGCGCCTGGCGAGTGCCTGGGTCCGCCATGCATGTGCCATCTGTCGTATTACTGACGGAATATCTTTGCCTCTGTCTAGAGGAGGCGGAGGCCTTGAGATCGGATCAGTAGTACAGTGAGGCAGATGGCACAGGCACAAAGAGGGCGGATCGGTCGCGCAGCGGGTGTGGGGAGGACGGTGGCGGAAACATCCGGGAACCCGTCGCAGCCGTAGGGTCGCATAGGGGAAGCGTTCCAAAAGAAAGAAGGAGAAGCAAAAGGCCTGTACGGAGCCGAAATAAGGGCGGTATCTTGCAGCATTCTCCTCTTTTGCAAGAGAGGCATTCAGGTGTCATCGCCGTGTCAAAGACGCTCATTCGGAAGACTAAAGCCAGGTCCGCGGGTTTCGTGCGACAAATGCATCTCAAGCGCATCAACGAACTCAGTTGACCGTTCGCGGCCCCAATCTCCGGCCAGAGCTCACATATTTCTTGGTCGATGCGTCTTTGGAAAAGATTGAGTGTGTTGATGAACATCACGCAGCCCGAGCGCCGAAAGGTCAGCAACCAGCTTTTCTGGACTGATCTCAGCTGCCATTGAGGCAGAGTGTTCCAAAAGAGCAAGTAGATCATCCCTGTGCTTCGAATGAAGGCTCTCCCGGTACATTTCGATCTTTTGAGCGATGACGTCCGAAAACGTTGCCCGACTCCCAAGATGCGGATCTTCTATTATTGCTTTTGGCCGTTCATGTACAACAACCCAATTCACCGCCAAGAGCCCTTCCAACCCAAAGAACACAATTTCCAGTTCCGCGCCGGAAGACTGTTGCGACGCTATCAGGAAGCCCGCTTCCGCCAGAGACCTGCGATCCTTGTCCACAGCGTCTGCAAACGCAGAAAAATTGACGTGATGTATATCAATATCATTCGGCACACGCTGGATGAACTGCGAAAGAACGATGCTCCCAGCAAGCCAGCTGTCTTGCGATCGATTATGCGAAATGGCGGCCAGTGCAATCCGCAGCAGGTCAGAAATCATACGGTTGAGGCTTTACGGAAAAGTGAGAACAGCCTGTAAGTGACGTTGACGTTGGGATAATCTCCCGACCCGAGCATCGCCGAAGTGAGATTGTTGGCAGCTGTGATTTGTTCCAGGAGGTCGTCCCGGGCGTTAGTGCCGAACCCTAGAAGAATATGACCTATTTCCGTAAGGAATCCCGGGCTTTCCGATAGAAATCTCTTGAGCAGGTTGTAGCCTGGATCAAATGCTCCATGCTCAAGGTCATCGATGAATTCGTATTTTTCAGGAGCGAAGTTCGATGGGTAATTCCAAAAAACAATATCGAACTTCCTACAAGGTGGAATATTACTGAAAATATCGCTTGCGATGACCTGGACATTCTTAATGTCGTTTCTCGCGGCATTCTCCAGCGTGTTCGCAACAGCCCTCGGATTGATATCGCAGGCCAACACCGACAGTGCACCAGTCTTTGCCAACCAAAGACCGGGAAGGCCGAAGCCGCAGCCAATCTCCAAGATGGTCTTTCCGGCGAAAGGGGGAAAGTTCTCGCAAATCCAATGCCAGCTCTGGAAATCTTCGGGAGGAAAAACGCCCTCTCGCAGGATAAGATCCAATCCAAACTCCCGCATTTGCCGCGGGAATGTCCGCCGTTGGCTTTCCCTGAGGGTTGCGCTGATCCTATCTAGTTCACTCATGTCTTCTCGCCGGGGTGGACACGGTAATCGTCGCTGGCTTTTTCCACGGTTCGTGTTTTCTGGAGCAGGCGATTCCACAACGGCATTGAAAACAAGCCGGCCTCGAGGATGAGGCGGTCCCAAGAGGAGAGGAGGGGTGCGTGCCGGACGAGACTTTCTAACCCGGCGCGATCGCCGCGAAAGTAATTTTGGACCGTTGTTGTGAGGCCCCGCTCCAATGCAAGCAGGATCGCTTTCGTGTAACAGAAGCGCGCGTGTGCAAGGGCGCTACTATCGCCCGAATTGCCGAACCTCTGCGCAGCGCCCCGATCGCCGAGAACACTTAGCAACGTCTCGAAAGATGAATGGGTGATGCAGCCAGTGTTGAGAAAATTCCAAGCGGCCACCTCATAGCCGATGAATCGTGTTCGAAGGATTGCCAGCTCCGCCTTCATTACTTCGTGACTGTCGCTTACATGGATGAGGTTCGTTACCGGATTGTCGCAGAAAAAGAGACTGCGTACGGTGCCACGCCTAGCCTGGGCTGGTTGACACTCCCCCTTTAGTTCTTGCGCGAGGAACAGCGCATTAGGTCCGCTCCAAATCGAGGCGCAGACAGGACGCGTGTCGAACAAGTCCAGCACGACTGGCCAGTGCCTACCCCCGGTCGAATTTGTCAGCGAGTAGAACGCACCAATCGATCCACGACTATGAAGTGAGAAGAACCGTTCTGAGAGTTCAAGACCGGTTCGTTGGCGAATAAAGTCGTCGAGGAGGCAGGTAAGACCCGACCGTGCGACTTCTGGGCCATAGACGATCAACGCACGAGAGGCCATTATGTATCCCCCAAAGTTTGAGGGTTGATATCTGCTTCTTCGCTTCCGTTCACCGTAATGTCGGTGGCTCTGACGGGGGTCCCTGCGAGCCAGTCGGCGAGACGTGCTGGATACCGAGCGTTAATCACGGCGCCGGGGAGATGTTTCTGCGCCATGAAATCGACGGCACATGCATCAATCGACGTGTGGCCGAAACGGACAAGCTCCCGGGCGGTGATTTGTTCTACGAGTGCTGCAGGATCATCGACAGCGCCACCGCGATACACTCCATCTACGTTCGTCCAGATGACCAGCCTCGGAGTGCTGGTAAGCCAAGCTATCCACGCGGCTACAGCGTCGGATGTGATGTGCCAGGTCCATTCCACTGGGTCAGCCGCAAATAGCAAGCGGGAAGGTAGTAGGACTGGGACTTTCGCCGCTTTCGCGAGAGCTCGGCACTCGCCGAGGCTCGCCGACGGGACTAGCTTGGAAGAGAAGGCCGGGTCAGCAAGCATATATCCGGTTTGGTCCTGCGCCAGAGCGCACGCATGGTGCGCGGTTGAGGGAGTCAATGAAGCTGCCACATCGACCGCCTCTATTGCTTTGTCCGGAATGCCGCCCCCGGGAACAACCAGAATTCTATGACCATGATCGGCAAGACGCTCAAGTTCGGCTACCGCGTGCTTGCATACTGCAAGATCGCGCATAATGCTCCCGCCGAACTTTACAACAGCCGAAAAGCCGTATGGAGGAAACCCATTAATTGCGCCGTCCATTTGTTGGCCCCTCCCTATACGAGGCAATAAGCACGACCTGGGATCTCTCGAACTTTCGCTGAACGCCGCAGCCCGGTTTTTGGGCGATCTGCGGCGCACAGTAAAATCACCTTCGATTCTCATAACGTTTGGAAATCACCATTCTGACCACTTCCGTGGACGTCAGGCAAACACCTAGAACCAGATGAGCCTTTTTTCATGGCGCAAGCCTGTTTGACCTCCAATCCCAATCGAACGATTCTTACGATGCCAGAAGGGGTCGCAGGTAGCGCTCTTTCGTCAATCTTTGTCCCTCTCCTTCCCATTGAATGAAGGTTTCGCGCATCCCGCCAGCCATTGCCCGCATGGAGTGATCAGGCCAAATCACTGTCGATATACCGGCGTCGAGGTAAACTGAAACGGGTGTCCTGAAATATCGCGTGGGGACAATGATGACGGGCAATCTGTTGTCCCAACGTCTGGCAAAGCACAGAATATCATCGGCAACAACTTTGCGGGAATGGATTAGGATGGCGTCAGCGCCAGCCTCCGCACAGGCGGCGGCGCAAGCCATCGTTGCGTCCGGTCCATGACGACCGATTTGGGTTTCGACCCGGGCGACGAGGACGAAGGCAGGTCCGGTCGCATCCTTGACAGCCTTCAGATCACCGCAAAAATTCTCGATCGTGGCCAAGGAATATCTATCGCTTTCAAAGGAGTTCATCTTGGGAAAGCTGTTGCCCTCAAGACAGACTCCGGCGGCACCGCATTCCTCAAGCTTGCGTGCCACAAAACAGACGTCTTCTCGTTTGCTGAGGCCACTGTCGCAATCAACTAGGACCGGTATTTTGATTCCGTCGAGCATGCGATCGACCATGTTGACGACCTGTGTCCAGTGCACGTCACTGGTAGTCCGATAGCCGAGAGCTGAATAGATCGAAAGCGCTGGCGCCCAGAGGCCCTTGAACTCGGCGCTTTCGGCGATAACCGCCGAAAGGCAGTCATGGGCTTCCGTCAAAAATGTGAGGCCGCTTGAAAGAATGAGGTTGCGAAAGATCATCGATGAGCTGTTTGCCGACAACAATTCGGCGTTCGCCGCAGATGTAGACGGCTGATTCATCGTCATGCCTCCTTCTTTTGAACTAAAGATGGGCCTCCGTCTAAAGGAAATCAACTAACATACGGAAATATAACATAAATATATCCCAGAATATATCCCAAAGCTCACTTGGCAAGTGATACGGTCCAGGCATGGGTGCGTCACGCTCTGAGTCGTCAATCGACTCGCGGTTTCGCTTCCAGTTGCCTACGGAAACGCGGCCTTTTGGGAGGTCAGTCAATTTACCGTCTTAGGCGCGTCAAACTCGCGCGCTAAGTTTGCCAAATAGTCTGTGATAAGGAGGTGGAGATGGCCCGTATCTTGTTTGAGCGCGCAGTCTACGTTCAGCGCAAATATTTTATTGACGAGATTGCCAGCCTCGACGAGGCCTTTGATTTTCTCGAAGCTTGGCCAGAGGCAAAGAGAGACCTCCCATACGACACGCTGTTGAAGGCGTGCAGAGAAGCGGTTAACGGTCGATTTCCGATTGCTGCCGTGCGCGAGAATCTGCGGCGGTTTCTGAAGAAGGCAGGCATGTTGGCGGAGTTCGATGATGTGCCGAATGCAGATCAGCTTGTGGCCGATCGGAATATCGGGAACGTCTAATCAAAGGGAATGGCAAGCCGGCGCCGAGCCACACAATTGCCATGTTGGATCCAGTCGCCAGACGCAGGAGCCGGCTTCGCGTTTCGCCGAAAATCGCAGCCGTATGACAATCCCGCCGCAGGTCACCTCGAGAAAGAGCCATCTTCGATTTTAAGGCCGCGGAGCAATAAGGATTTAACCACCTCCGTGTCTCGACATGGTGAGCGATCGTGTCCTTGCGAGGCTTTTATAAATGCACAAAAGATTTCACGGGCGGTTATACCTAAGCCCTGCATGGGAACGAAAGTCGAGACAGATGCTCAAAAGGTTCTCGCTGCGCGAGGAAATTCTATGAGCCGTCCTTTGTTGACCTCTTGCACGACGCCCGCGATCGCTCGCTGCTCTACATCGAGGTGGTTCATGAGTGCAGATTCAACTAGAGGAGCTGCCTTGCCAAATTGAGACATCGCGTCCGTTAGCCTTGACAGGCTCTCTCGGAAACCCGTGTGGAGTTCTGACGCGATTATTTTCATCCGGATAGGGTGAGAGCAAAAGGTGAACTTCGCGATGATCTTGCAAATCTCGCAATTTGAAGATCCCTCGGCGATAATGGTGAAGATCATTTCCGCTCGGATTGCGAGTTCGTCGAGAGATAAGTCATCACAAGAGTTGCCAGTGAACGAACATTGTGGTCGTCTACATGTTAGTGCGAATGCCAGAATTTCGCGCGTCACGGCATAAGAGTCCAACAAAGCGGCCTCGACCAGAGGCCGCGTGAAGTAACCCCTTTGGGGAGCAGATAGGATTTTCCCTTCGGCTGCGAGCCGGATAAGCGCTTCGCGTACCGGGGTCCGGCCAATGTTGAGTTTGCAGGCAAGCTCTTGGTCGCTGAGATGCTGTCCCGGCACAAGTGAGTAGCTGTAAAGCAATTGAAGAACAGCATCGTAGGCAGTATCAGCCTTGGCGGGCATCGATTCACTGGCTGATTTGCTGATTCCACGGCACTGAGGCGCTTTCTCACAGAGCCACATTTTTCATCGTCTCCTCTATTGAAATCGCTGAAAGCCTGTCAAGACGCCGGAGGTTTCGAAAGCTTTCGCCAATCACGAAGAGCTCTGCTTTGGCTGAAAGGTGCTAACGTCGTGACGAATAATTAACTGAGGCAGATCCTCAAACGCCACCGTCTTAGTCTTATCGCCTCATCCGCAAGATCGCGCAACACCTCCTTCGCATGGCGCCTTGCCCCCCATACGGCTGGCTTCAGTTCCGGCGTATCAGCTCGATAAATTTCTCGATTGATTGAGCAGCAGGAACTGAGGAGCTCAGTGGTTGTGATCGCCAGCGCTGCGGACCTCGTCGCCAAGATCAGTTGCTGCAACTATAGCCTAAAAACGTCAACTGCAGTAGCGTCAATGGTTGGCGAAGCTGGCGCTTCTGCTGCCTCACAATCACGTAACGGTTCTTGGCTGCAGTGCTAATCGACAGCAAATGGTGGCAGAACTTTTTTCATCAAAGCTGCTTCGCCATACGGTGTTCTAATGCGATCAATCTCCTGCCAGCCGCTCTTTTCGTAAAGGTATTTTGCGTCCTCTGTTGTGAGGTAAAGGGTATCGCAGCCGAGGCGCGATGCTTCGTGTACCAGCCTCTCGATCAATAAAGAGGCTATTCGCTTATTGCGGTGAAATGGATGGACGTAGAGCGACTTCAGCCATGGGGAAAGATCAGGTCTTCCCTCGAAATCACGCTCGCCCAGGGTGATCATTCCTACAGGTATATTGTCTTGGGTGGCGATCAATGTTAGCGGCATGGAACTTTTAGTGGCTGCTTCAAAATCGCGTATTGTCCGCTCGTACGAGTCATTCGATTGACAACCCCATTGTCCGAAAGTCCAGCTCGCGCAAACGGGTATTAAATTCGGGTATGTTTCCAGGTAATCGATCGCTACTGGAGCTCCGGTTTGAAGTGGTCTAGCAGTCATAGTATCTCCATGTTTTCTTGACGGCGGCGACGTATCAGGGGGTAACCTGCCGGCGGTTCCATCGCCGACCCTTCTCACCAGACTCTCTAGGGTCGGGCTTTTCGATCATTGCTTCGCCGTTCATGATCGTTTCGAATGTCTCGCTTCCGTTTGCCACAGTCAAAGAGCGGACGTCCGAGATAGGCGTTATAGTTCTCGCCGCCAGCGGTAGTGGCATATTTGAAACTGACAGCATTGTAGAGATCGATGATGAGATTGGGAATGGATTGATCCGTCTTGAAACCCCCACTTTATCAGCGCCGGCGCTGACATGAATGCTCATCGCCACTAAGTCCACGCGCGATTTCCTTGTTTCGTTCGTCGATCGCAGGTGGCTTCACGCCTATTGCTAACTTCCAGACTTCGACCCAAACCCAGCTGCTCACCTCAGATCAAGATCATGTCCGAAACGATCTGGTCGGTATGGCTGAGGCTGTCGCCGAGCCCCTGCATTACCCCGTTTCGATCAGCCTCGTGCCGATTTTGACTCATCTTCCGCTTGCCCTGCAGCGAAACGATCGGCATGCGAATGCCAACAATGCTGCGGAGCTCAGCCTTGATGTAGGCTTCGGGGGCATCCGTGACCGCCCAGGGCAGCGGGCGTGAGGCCTCGTGAATGGCCGTAAGGCGCGACACGACCTCAAGCAATCGTTCGGCATCCGCGAAGAACTCAACTGGTCCACTCGCATGGACGGCGGTGTAGTTCCACGTCGGGACGACCTTCCCGTGCTCGACCTTCGAGGCATACCAAGAAGGGGTCACATAGGCGTCGGGTCCCATGAAGACTGCAAGTCCATGTCCAATGACATCGGCCTGCCATTGTGGGTTCAGTCGAGCGAGGTGCGCATAGAGGACGCCCTTTTCTTCCTCGGTCTCATCGATGAACATCGGTAAGGATGTGGCCATCGGGCCATCGGGTGTTGCCGTTACGAAATTGGCAAGGCGATATTGCCGCATCATTGCATAGAGTTCGACCGCGTCTTCCACGGCAAATGCTGGCGGGGTGTACATAAGCATCTCCTTGACGTCAGCGCATTATTGACATCATGTGGCCAAAAATAAACCCCCAGTAAGGGAATGTTTTGTTGGCTCAGTCTCGAAAAGACTCAAGAAAAACCGGAGTGACCCATCTACCTTCCTTACATGACGCAATCAGATCTCGCGTTTGCACGGCGGATGACACATTACCCCGAGTCGCGCGCTTGAGGACCAATTCGGTGTCTCCAGGATCCCAGTAACGGCCGCCTACGAGCAGGTGATCTCCGACGGACACGTTCGAGCAGCGGCACCAACATTCCGCTTGCGGGCGGACAAGGCTCAGGAGGACGATACCCGCCTACACAATCGACCCATTTTAGGCCCAGGTGCTGCGTCCACCTAGATCCGCCAAGATGAGGCCGAACACCGATTACGTGGCTATCAACGCCGGTGGGATGTCACCCGCAGACGTCCGAGCGATTCAGAGGTCGACTTCCTGGATGAACAATTTTCGACTGCGTGAATCTGCTGCTACGAACTTCCCAAGATCCCCGGCAATACTGTCATATGGTCGAATATCCTTATAGCACCTGCTTCCATCAATTTCTCCGCATGGCAGGGAGGACTCGCTTCGGCATCAGGCCTTGCTTCTTCAACAGTCTGACCAGCAATCGCTTGGCAGCTTTGGTATCGCGGCGGGCTTGGACGATCTCGTCGAGGACGTAACCGTCCTGGTCAACGGCACGCCAAAGCAAATGTTTTCCGCCACCGATGGAAATCACGACCTCGTTCAAATGCCAGATATCCGTTCGCGACGGCTTCCTTCTGCGCAACTGCTTGACGTAAGCCGCCCCGAATTTGCGGCTCCATCGCCGTATCGTTTCGTAAGACACGACAATGCCGCGCTCCAACAGCATTTCCTCGACCAGCCGCAGGCTCAAAGGGACCGGAAATACAGCCAGATCGCACGGGCGATGATCTGCGGTGGAAAGCGGTGGTTCTTGTAACTGAGAGTCGGCGAGTTCATCTCAGCCGAATTATCCATCAACCGTTAAGCTGCTGATAACGTGACATCGCCCTTTTTCCATATGTGATAAACTTTAGGCAGGGTCGTTTGCCGCCGCCAGACGGATGAAGGTCGCTGATCCCAACTTCGAGCTTGCGCACCCCGGATTATCACGCTGGCTACAGGTTGGTTGACGTCGATACTCCGGGCGCTTTCGGGATCAACGATTTTCCTCTTCCTCGCACCATGCGGGCATCAAAATGTGGGCGAGATGCACGCGCTTACCTGGATCTCGGCTTTCTCACCCCGTGCGTTTGATGGAATCGGCTATCTTCGGGCCCAGCTTGTAAAGAGCCTTCCAAACCTTGTGAAACGCCTCTGCGTAAAGCTTCATCACTTCAATATTATTGGGCGGCGCAATCTCGGAAACATAAAACATCGTATCTAAGAGCTTTACCGTGTTTGGAAAATCGGTGGCCCTCCATTCGTCGCGAATACCTGGGAGATATTCGAAGACGGGTTTCGTAAGCCAAACCCAGATGGGCACGCCTTCGGCCTGCAGCGATTTCACCAGAAAGTCCCTTGCAGCCGGGCCTGGCCCGAAGCCGAGTGCTTCAGGTTCGATTCGTAGGGGAAAGTTGAGCATTGATTGATTACCGTCGGACGGATTGAATAGTGGAAGTATGCCTGCAAGCTCCCGGATCATCTCCCACAAAAATCTTCCATTGTCTCTTCGGATTTGGAGTTGCGTGTCCAGCCTTTCGACTCGAAGCTTTGCGATTGATGAGGAGAATACGTTAGGTCTGTAGTTATACCCTTGGGAATAGGGGGAGAATATTCGCTCGCCATTTCGGGATGAGCTCGTCAGCGATACGCGATCCACGTGTGCAATCAGATTGGAGTCGTCGGTAATTACAAACCCTAGTTCGCCGGCGCCGAGGTGCTTAGCGCCGTTTCCGGAAAGAGCGAGCGCGTC
Organism: Rhizobium favelukesii; assembly: GCF_000577275.2. Taxonomy (NCBI): domain Bacteria; kingdom Pseudomonadati; phylum Pseudomonadota; class Alphaproteobacteria; order Hyphomicrobiales; family Rhizobiaceae; genus Rhizobium; species Rhizobium favelukesii. The sequence continues at coordinate 25,921 of NZ_CBYB010000005.1, read as the reverse complement.
GGCATCAAGATGGGACCCGTTGACGATCGCTTTGGCGGCACCGATCGACTGGCAGACATCGTCGATCACCGCAATGCCTTGAGTCCGCGCGGCAGATCTTGCATCGGGCACAAGAACATTATTGCCGAAAAGGTGGGTGATGAGAACCGCAGCAACGTTTGGTCCGAACAGTTCGTTGGCCGCCCCTTGATCGATCCCAGCTAAGTTCATGTCGACATCAACGAAGACCGGCTTGAGACCACTGATTCCAATTGGGCCAACCGCTCCGGGCCAATTCAGCGCCGCGGTAATGACGCGCTCCCCTCGCTTCTTGACGTAGTCAAGTTCGATGTGGATCGCCGCCGTACCACTGCCCACGGCGCGCACCTGCCACCTCCCGGTCCATCTTGCAAGGTTTTGCTCCAACTCGATCACAATTGGATGGTTAACCCGATGATATCTTCCACCATCTACAACTCCGCGAAGAGCTTCCAAATGCTTCGTTTCTGCGGCGGGCCAAGGTGTAATACGTCCCTGAGGGACAACAGGCTCTCCACCGAAGACGGCGAGTTTAACGTCGGAGAAAAGACACCTTGTTTTGCTGGCCTTGAGACCTGGTGCGGTATGTCCATTCATTACTGCTCCGATCGTTTTCAATTGCATTGCTACCCGATAAAGGTGGAATAATCTATGTGCTCTGCGTAGCATTCAACCATAGAATAAAGTATATTATGAAGTATATTTTTTGATTATTTGCAGCTTAAGTGCCGGCGTATGTATAATGTGGGAATGCAGCACGCTGCGAGGCAGTCCTGCGTGCAGACCGCGTCGGGATCAATGGCCTGTAGAAAAACTTCAACTGTTTTTTAATGACTACCCACGCCAATTGAAGACATTGGACGGAAGGAGGCTTGAACGAAGAGGCCACAGATTTCCTTGCGCGGCTTGGGCCGATAGAGCGGTCTGGAAGACTGGCGCATATTCGCAGTTACAATCCCAAGGCTCTCCCGGCGCCGCGAGCCACGGGTTGGCCCCAGCTAGTCAATAGGCAGAGCGAACAACCGAATTTCGCCGTAAGTGGATTGATGCGATGGATTCTATGATAAAAAGACTGGAAAATCAACGTATTGGAGAAAGTTCGGACGCTTCTAACGATTGTTGTAAGATCGACGGCGCCAAGCGTATGCCGGCCCAGAAGCTGATTTCAACCGGGACCTTAGGGCCTGCAAATCGGGGCCGGCTGCTCCAGGCCTTGTACGATATGGGGGCGACTAGCAGAGCGGATCTGGCACGATTCACCGGTGTAAATCGAGCTACTATCGGCGGAATTGTGCAGCCCTTAATCAATCAGGGGATCCTCGCGGAAGGAGAGGTGGTACCTCCTAATGAGGCTGGCGGCAAACCGGCTACCAGGTTGTGGTTCTCAAAGAATGCAAGGCCTATATGCGCGGTTCTCCTGATGCACAATCGCGTACGCACGTGCTTGGTCTCTCTAGATGGCGAGATCTATGCACAGCGTGCCACCGATTTCCCCACAGAGCTAGCAGACGCCTCCGACGCATTTCGGATTGTCAGCACCTGTGTGGAAGAGACCATCGCATCTGCTAACTTGCCGATTTTAGGCATCGGTGTTGCGGTTGCAGGAATGATCAATACGGAGACCGGTTCGATCGTGAATGTCAGTCTCGCCCCATATCTTGATGGATTTCCGGTGGGACCAGAGTTGTCGAAAAGATTTGGGGTACATGTGTGTGTCGATCAGGATACCAGAGCTTTCCTCGTTGGCGATCGTTGGTTTGGGCAAGGACGTGGCCGGAGAACATTCGCGGCGGTCTACATCGGTGAGGCTTTGGGTGGCGCACTATACCTTAATGGACATCTTTATCGAGGATCTGCGGGAGCAGGCGGCGAAATCGGCCATACGACCGTACAACTCAATGGCCATGTGTGCCAATGCGGCCGACGCGGATGTTGGGAAACAATCGCCAGCTTGAGGTGGTTAAGGGATGAGGCAAAAGCCAGGGGGGTGCCGAAACCTCACATGTTGAATGCTGGCCGTTTGGTGACTTTGGCCGGTGGCGGCGTCAAGGGCGCAAAGGAACTACTTCAACAGTATGCATTCAACATTTCGGTTGGATTGGCGAATCTTCAGCAATTGATGGCGCCCGATTGCATTGTTCTTCATGGGGATATCGTGCTCGGAGGAAAGACGATGCTCAATCTCATTGAAGGGAGCTTTCGAGAATTGGTGTTCCATCGCCCGGGTGAGGAGATTGCTCTTGCTTTTGGCGATAGCGAAGACGTGGCAGCTCTGCGCGGCGCCGCCTGTCTCTTTCTTTCTGAATTACTCAATTTTGTCATCTGAGCGACGAATGGTCATTGATGCGGCCGCAATGAAATCGGGACGCGATTTGTGGACTCTGAATGGCGGTGCTCTTCTTCTCAATTTGTCAAACAACCAACTGCGAGACTATGGAAGTTGAATCAGAGGCGTTATGAAGGGTCACCTCACTACCGCTTCGGCGATGGTTGGACATTGAAGGAAAAATTTCGTTGCCCGCCCAGCCAGTCACCCGTGCCTTAGGAGATCAAATTTTGCCATGCATGGATCGCATCAGAAAAGCCGAGCCAAGGGCCGGCAGAGGATAGGCTGCTCCTCGATTGAGCCAAACAAGAGCTTCCAGTTCGGAATCAGGCCCGAGAAGGGGATCGGTTTGCACCCCTGCGAGTTATCGATCTCTCATTACCGCTGGGCGCCCAGAGCGTTAGCTTGGGTCTTAGAAACAACAGAGCCGGTGGCCGATGGCGTCGCGCGCAGGCACCGAACCAGCAGGATTGCTGCGATTGCCGCGGCCATCCGCCCGTCGCCGAGGCGTGCGAAGTTTTTGCCAAAATGGCCGCTCCCAGAAAAGAACTAGCTGCCTGCATTGGGGAAGTCACGAAGAGGTGCTTTCTTGACCCGCGAGGGCTCCAGATGGACGCGGAGATCTGACCGCCATCGATGCATGCCTTGCCTGCGCATCGGCGCGGGTGGAACACCTGTTGCGGGTGAGGTCATGCACCTGTCACGCATCGACGACGCAGGTGAAATTTTGACGTCTCCAACGGCGAGGACTCTATGTGAGCTAGATGATTACGGTCGCTGTGACCTCCCACTGCGAATTTCCTATTCGGCCGCCGCATCGGCTGCGAAGCCTGCACCTGGGTCTGCCTGAAGTTCTGGCAGATAGGTTCCACCGCGAGAAGGCGGATTCAAGCGTCGGTCTAAATCCCGGTATGGCGGAAATCGCGACGGAATATAAAGATCTGAACGCGACGTTATCCCCGCTAGCTTTCGGAGGCGGAGACGACCGTGGTCAACGAACTGAACGACGCGGTCCCTATCGATGTCGGTCGAGCGCGAAGACACGGCGAACTGGGGTAAGGTGCTTTGCCGCAAGGAGCCGGCAGAACGCCGACCTGCCAAGGCGCGCTTCGCACCATACTATCTCTGGGACAACCGGGCGACGGGTGAGACGCTCGTCTGGGTGAAAACGGAAAAATAGTCCGATCGAGTCACTCAAGGGGAAGTGTCTACCTTGATAGGCGCGTTTTTCGGAAAGTTCGCGCGCAATCAGAGCCGACACCCAGTCGTATCGAGATAGCCCAGGCGCTGTAAAGCAGCCGACTATCTCTCCACCATCCGCCGCCCCGTGCACGCTCATTCAAGCCGCCGCAAAGGCGGGCGGCCCGCGCGAGCGGGGGCTGCTGGACCTGCAGTTCGGACGGGAAAGCGGGACGGAAAGCTTAACAACCATAAAGACATTCGACAGTGAGGGCGCGATGCGGGCCGGCAGCATGAGGTAGGGACGGGCCACTGCAGTGTCGCAAGGACGACAGTGTGTCGGGTCCTCGATAAATGTCGGAGATCGGACATAGGGGCGGGCGGCTCACCATATTGTATTGAAAGAGTTTTTCTCTTTGGCACGATTGGTGCTTCGGATGATCCGCAAACGTCGCGGTACGAACCGATACTAGGGGAGGTAGGGTCATCCCGATGGTCATCGATCCAGTCGCGCAAAAGGTTAGGAGTTAGTGCAGCATGAACTCGAGTATGAAATATTTGGCCCAAGCAAGTGCCGCCGCGTTGCTCTCGACGGCCGCCGCTGCGTCGGCGAACGAAGGTATGTGGATGCCGGGCCAGACCGCAGAACTGGGCGCGGCCATGCGCGCGGATGGGCTTCAGATCGATCCCGCACAGCTGAGCCGTCTGGACGCTTACCCGCTCAGCGCGATCGTATCACTGGACGGATGCTCCGCCTCCTTCGTCAGTCCGCAAGGGCTGGTCGCGACCAACCATCACTGCGTGCTGGGATCCATCCAGTACAACAGCACGGAGAGCCAGGACTATCTCACCAACGGCTTTCTGGCGAAGAGCCTGGATGAAGAATTGCCTGCGGCGCCCGACAGCCGTATCTATGTGATCGAGGATATGCGGGATGTGACCGCTGACATGCTCAAGGGCGTCTCGGACAAGCTGAACGGCTTTGCCCGCTATGAGCGGCTCGAAGCGAACCGCAAGGCGCTGATCGCCGTGTGTGAAGAACAGCCCAATCGCCGCTGCGGCGTAAGGTTCTATTATGGCGGCGCCTCCTACTATCTCGAGCAGAAGCTCGAAATTGAGGACGTGCGCCTCGTCTATGCGCCCGCGCTCGGCATCGGTAACTTCGGCGGCGAAACGGACAATTGGATGTGGCCGCGCCACACAGGCGACTTCGGCTTTTATCGCGCCTATGTCGCTCCTGATGGTTCCTCCCGGCCCTATGCGCGTGACAATGTGCCTTACCGGCCGAAGAGTTGGCTGCGCATAGCCAGTGAAGGCGTGCAAGAAGGCGATTTCGTAATGGTTGCCGGCTTTCCTGGCGCGACCTACCGGTTCCTCACCGCCGGCGAAATGGAATTCAACTTCGCGCATTACGAACCGCTGCAGCAGCATTTGCTTTCGAATTATGCCTCCCAGATCACCCAGGCCACCGCTGGCAATCGCGACGCGCAAATCGGCTACGCTCCGCTACTGCAAGGGGTCGAGAACTATGAGAAGAAGCTGGCGGGCGATCTCGCCGGCGTCGATGCCATTGGACTCAGTGCTCGCAAGGCGACCGAGGAGAAAGCTTATCGCGACTGGGTCGCTGACGATCCCGCGCGTCAAGCGCGCTATGGCGCAGCAATCCGCGAGCTGGACGCCATGGTGGCCGAGAACAGCCAGGTGTCGTTCGAGGGGCTGCGGCAGGGGCTGCTGGACAGCGCGCAGATGCTCTCATCCACGCGCACTCTCTATCGCTGGGCGAAGGAGCATGAGAAGCCCGATGACGATCGCGAACGCGGCTTTCAGGATCGTGACCGCAATGCGATCGCCGATCGACTGAAGCAGCTCGAACGCCGATATCTGTCCGACGTCGATCGTAAGCTGTTCGAGGCGGCGCTCGAGGAATATCGCCGGCTGGACGCAAAGGACCGCGATACTGCGTTCGAGACCGCTCTGGAGCAAATCGGCCTTGATCGACTTTATGGAGATACCAAACTCGACGACACGGCCACGCGGTTCGGCTGGCTCGACAAGCCAGCTGCTGCCTTCGAGGCGTCAGACGATCCTTTCATCAGGCTGGCGGTCGCGCTCTATCCGGGCGACATAGCTGCGGAGCGCGCGGAGAAGGACCGCGTCGGCCGCACGCAGGCGGCGCGCGCGACTTATATGCGGGGCTTGCTAGCCTATCGGCAGGCGGTCGGTCGGCCGATGTACCCCGACGCGAATGGGTCGCTTCGCCTCACCTGGGGCAAGGTGACGGGGCAAACGCGCGACGGGCAGATCTGGACGCCCTTCACCACGGCCGAGGGACTTCTTGCTAAACACACTGGCAAGGGCGAGTTTGATGCGCCGGTTGCCGCCATTGCCGCGATCCGGGCCAAGGATTATGGCCCCTATGTCGCGCCGGCGCAGGGCACGCTGCCAGTCGACTTCATATCCACGGTCGACATAACAAACGGCAATAGCGGTTCGGCGACACTGAACGGGCGCGGCGAGTTCGTGGGTCTCGCCTTCGACGGTGTCCTCGAGGGCGTTATCTCGGATTGGGCGGCCCCTATCGCGGACCGCACCCGCAGCATTCATGTCGATAGTCGTTTCATCCTCTGGACCATGGACAAGATCGATGACGCAGGCCGGTTGCTCAAGGAGATGGGAGTGCGGCCGGCGTCGCGCTCCGGTGCGGATAGGAACGTTGATAAATGATCAGTACGGTCAGCACTACCTTTTCCTACCACTGTGGTTGACGTGACAAGTCTTGCGCCTTCGAACGCGCTTACAGGCCCGAGACTACACAGAAAGAGATAGTTACATGGCCTTTAAATGCGTCCTCAGTGTGATGAGAGCTGACCATTCCGATCAAGACGTCAGAACAGCAGCCACCTTGTGTGCCGAGATCGGAGCGCACCTTTCCGTCCTCGTCATTGGGCTTGCTACCCGTCCGCCGATGCTGATCACTCCTGGCATTGGCGCAGTATCCGGTCCGTGGCATGAAGGGCGTGCATCCGAACTACAAATGTTGGACAGACGGTGCCGCGAAATCGATGGACTGACGACGGACATGGTCAGGCAGGAAAGGCGGGTTGGCGAAATTGAGACACTGCTGGGAACCATGCGCCTTAGCTGTGAGGTCGACTTCTATTATGGCGACCAGGCCAGCGTCGGTGACGTTGTGCGACAGCGGGCGCTCTATTCGGATTTAACAATAATCGGACCCCTAATTCTTGGCGCCCCTGATCTCGCGCTGTCAGTTATCGATGGTAGTCTGGGCGAATCGGGAAAGCCGCTGCTTGTTGTGCCGAAGGGTACCAAGGCAACTCTATCGCCCCGGCGCGTGCTGGTCGGATGGGATCGGCGCGTCGAGTCGTCCCGCGCGGTTCGAGAGGCGCTGGGTCTTCTGTCCCGATCGAAGGATGTTCGTGTCATGCTGTCCGATTGCCAGGCATCTTACAACGGAAACCGCGAGCCGGCCGTCGACCTCGCTGACTACCTCGCTCGGCACGGTGTTCGGGGGGTGGTCGATTGCGTGCCGAGCGTCGGCGCAGCGGTGACCACGGTGCTCGCGCAGCACGCACTGGACGTATCAGCCGACATGCTCGTCATGGGTGCTTACGGCCACCGCGCCCTGCGTCAGCGGATCTTTGGCGGCGCCACGAGATGGATACCTGAGAAGCTGCCAATACCGATGTTTTTGGCTCGATAACTTGCTGCTGAAGTTGCGCCGATGCTGTTCGAATCTCTGTTTTCATTGATCGCTTATGCTCGTGCACGAGGGCACGACCGTGATGCACGAGGCCCTCAGGATCAATATCGCGGGGGTCGTCCAATGACATGCTGCACCATGGATGCCGAAGGCGTGCTGTCACTGAGCAGAACCGTGATCAGCGCCGAGGAGGCGCTGCTTGCCAGCCAGCCTCTGGGCGCCGGTCTCAGGCAATCGGATTTCAGCGTTCCAGGCGTCCACTGCGGTGCCTGCATCTCGACGATCGAAAGGGCGCTGATAAATTGCCATATGTCAAGAGCGCGCGGGTGAACCTGACGGCAAAGCGCGTGAGCTGCGTATGGTACGAGGAGATGAACGGCAAGCCGGTCAGTCCAGCCGGCATTTTGTCTGCAATTGCGGGCTGCGGCTATCAAGCGCATTTGTTCACGGCTGACTTGAGCGACGATGATCGTGTTCGCAATCAACTGCTGCTGGCAGTCGGCGTCTCGGGCTTTGCAGCGGCAAACATCATGTGCTTTCCGTCTCGATCTGGTCCGGGGCGGAGGCTGCAACGCGCGACATGTTCCATTGGATATCGGCAATGATCGCGGCGCCCACGCTGATCTATGCCGGACGTTTCTTCTACCAATCCGCATGGAACGCTTTGAAGCACGGCCGCACCAATATGGATGTGCCGATTTCGCTTGCCGTGACGCTTTCTTATTCGATGTCGCTCTGGGAAACGATCCATCATGGAGAGCACGCCTGGTTCGATGCATCCGTATCCCTGCTGTTTTTCCTGTTGATTGGCCGCACACTCGATCACGTCATGCGCGACAAGGCACGTGCGGCAATCACCGGATGGGGAATCGGCGCGCCCAAGCCATTTCCTTTCCCGCTCGGTCCCTGGCAGCGTAACGGATATGTTCGTTCGGCCTCCAACTTGGCGAACTCGCCAAGCTATGCGGCATCGATCCAGAAAGGTTAATCTTGACGGTGCAGCAGTTAAACAAGGCGGCTCCGCGCGGGGACGACCCAGTGTTTGGCCGTGGGTGCAGTGCCTATAATCGTGCACAGGGTGATCCTTTGCATCGCCCCCGAACCCAACGCTCCGCTCGCTGAAAAGAGGGCCGTTTCACGCGGTGCGGCCCGTTCCCGGCAGTCTAGGCACTTTCGCAGGATTAACGACAGACGCACTTGCACGTGTGCTTGGTCACGATGACCAACCAATTCCCGGACTTTTTGCCGTGGGTAACGATATGAGCTCGGTTATGAACGGCCGGTATCCCTCGGCTGGTATCACGTTGGGGCCAGGGATGACTTTCGGATATGTAGTAGGACGCCACCTGGCCGGCTTGGCGGTAAGTGGCATAGAGGAGGATTTGCTATGAGCAATTTTTTAACTCACAACGCTAGACACAGTCATTTTCGGGCCTGGGAAAGGTGCGCCGGGGATCGAGAAATGGGTGGCGAAGACCTCGGTCGCCTCTGCGGCGCCTGGTGCACCGATGTCGGGACGTTGAACCGAGTATTCTGCTGCGTGCCTTTGATGAGGTGAGCGAAATGCTCGAAGAGCGTCAGCGTGCGCTGCGTAGCGACAATGTCTTCGGCTGCGCCGAGTATCTGGTGAAGCTACTATCGAGGTGCCGACTTTCGTCCGGAATGCCTTTCGGGTCCATTAGGCCCAGTTTACGAAATCCGCACTTATCGACCGAAGCTAGGCGCACTAGACCAGCTTCAGACTGCGTGGGAGCAGGCTGTTCCACCGCGCGAGGAGTATTCGGCAATGGCGCTAGTGATGTACTCGCTGGATGGCACGCTGCGTTGGACCCAAATTTGGCCCTATTCTAGCCTTTCCGCGAGAGTCGGAGGCGCGGGCGAAGTCGGTCGCCGACGGGAAATGGCCGCCAAAGGGTGGACCGGATCTCCTACTGCCAGAGATGACCTCGGACATCGCCACGCCTCTTGGTTTTTCTCCCTTACGGTGACCTGCATAACGCATCCTCTTTCACTAGCGTTTCTGACCATCGCGGAGGTGGGAACTATTGAGGCCGCGCACATCGCGGCTTCGACCGGTTATCAGAGGATCGGTTTCGCATTCTCCCGGCGGGCGACGAAAGTCCTTCCCCTCTTCTGACTGACGACAGCCTTCTTCGCGAGGTGCGGGAAGCGTTGGACGATACCGCCATTCAGGTCGCTGATGTGGAGATCGTTCGACTGCGCGAGCGTATATAGTCTGCTTGCGACGATGGACTGCGTGGCCAGTGACCGTCTGCAAACCCCTACCAAAAGAGCCTGCTCGCCGACAAGCTCGGCCTTGCTCCCGAAGCGCTTTCGCGCGCACGTGCACTCAAGGAGCGGGCGTCACTGTCAGAGGCAGAACGGTGCGGATCGACGATATCTCGGCTCTGCGCCAGATGTAGTAGGCTGGCGGAACCAAAAATCGCCGTCGAAGGTCCACCTCTGCATATGCCTGCTGACCTCGCGTCAAGTCGGATACCGGCTTTGCTGGGCCACCCGCCCACTTCGATCGAAGCAGGTATTGGCGCTTCTGGTGAGGCGAATAGCCGGCGGCCCAGCGCCAGAATTCGTTTTAGAAAACGGCAAAATTGAAGACCAGGACGTTTCGGGTGGCAATGAACAAGCGAAATAGAATGATTGACCAGCCTTGAAATGATTGATGACTCGCATCTAAGGAACAGACAGTGGCATGAACAACAATCTACGCATCGATGGCGCCACCCGGCTTTATCGAGCGCCTAAAACGTAGCGTCCACTGATCGCCGTCACCAATTCCGCTCGTGTCGGTGTGCTTACCTTTTCTCATCACAGCTCCTGAGGTCGTTTCTTCGGGAGCAAATTAGCTGAGGCAACACATCGATTTTAGCGAGCAGTTCAGGCAAGGCAATGCGCATTGGTGACCGAGATCGGAGACCTAGGCCGTTTTTGAACGCCAAAGCATCTTATGGGCTGGCTCGGACTTGTCCCTTCGGACGCATCGACTACAATGACGGAAATGGCGGAGCGCGCGCCTGGTCGAAGCGGCCTGATTCAATCGACTGCCCGCACTGGGTAACAGCGCCCCGAAGGAGAGACCCGACCGGCAGGGGCGGCTTCGGGTCTTTCCACCCCTTCAAGCTGCTTTGCTACGGGTACGGCCGGATGCGCCGATATAGGCGTCAAAGGCTGTCGCCACCGCCCTGATCATGAACCTGAGATCCTTGCGCACGGTGATAAGCCCGCCGCGGACTGTTATGACGCCATCGCTTTCGAGTGCACGCAGCCGGTCGTTGCCATTAAGAACCAGCTCGGCTTCATAGCCAAAAGATGCTCCAAGCCGATTGAGGTCGACGGCGAAATCACACATCAGCCGCTCGATGATTGCCGCTCGGAACCGATCCTGCCCCGTCAAATGGTATCCCTTCACGGTCGCCAGGCTGCCGGACGCAATCCGTTGCTCGTAGGCTCCGGGGGCGACTTCATTTTGGACATAACCCGCCGGGAGCTTACCGATCGCGGATGCCCCGAGCCCAATCAGAGTCTCGCACGTATCCGTCGTGTAGCCTTGAAAGTTCCGTCTCAAATCCCCGCGCGCACTGGCCATCGAAAGTTCATCTCCCGGCAGGGCGAAGTGATCAAGGCCGACCCGCACGTAGCCGGCCTCGACCAGCGCTTCTGCGGTCGCTTCGGCCTGAGCGTTGCGCTCTTCTGCATTCGGCAAGGTCGCCTCATCGATAAGGCGCTGGTGCTTCTTGAAGGCCGGGATGTGCGCATAGCCGAAGACCGCAAAGCGATCGGGGCGCAACCGGAGCGCCGTCTGCACGGTATCGATACAAGATGCGACCGTCTGATGTGGCAGGCCATAGATCAGGTCGAAGTTGATGCTGCCGATACCCGCCTTTCGCAATTGCTGCACGGCGGCCTCCGTCTGCTCGAAAGTCTGGTTGCGGTTGATGGCCGCCTGGACGACGGGATCGAAACTCTGGACCCCAAGGCTTGCACGACAGACGCCGCCCTCAGCGAGCGCGCCGACCATCTCGCTGGCGAGTGTACGCGGATCGATCTCTAAGGCGATTTCCGCCCCCGACCTCAATCCGAAGGCGTTCCTCAGATGCTTCATCAAATCCACGAACTCATCCGGTCGCATAATCGTCGGCGTGCCGCCGCCGAAGTGCACATTTTGCACGGACAGCGGTTGCTTCAGTTTGGACGCGACCAGGTCGATCTCCTGATGGAGGGCATCCAGGTAACCAAGGATCGGCCCATCCAGCTTAGTGATCGTGGTGTGACACCCGCAATACCAGCACATCGACCGGCAAAAAGGGATATGAAGATAGAGCGAGACCGGGTCGCAGCTGTCGAGCTCTGCCAGCCAACCCCCGTGGGTACCCGCACCGATAGCTGACGAAAAGGCAGGCGCGGTCGGATAGCTCGTATAGCGTGGCAACCGCGTCTCGCCATACTTCTCGACGAGGGTTGTTTTCAGCACAATTATCCTCCTTGGGTGAGATTGCCGCTGGAAACCCACCTGCCGCTAGGCCATCTGCAGTCCCGCTGTAGGCATTGGATTATTGGGTGATCTTGGCGATGTCCGCATCAAGGCGCTTGCGGGCTATGTTTGGAAGGTTCGCGGTCCTGACGGCCTCAAGATTTGCCGGCGCATCGCCGACCTGGATCAGCGCGACCATTCCAATGCCGAAGTGCGGTGTGCACTTGATTACATAGGCGCCGGGCGCATCGAACTTGATCTGAACCTGCTCGCTTGGCTTCGACTTGAATGCAGCTGCGCTCTCTGGGATCAGACCCTTGACGGACTCGACATTGTGAGACTTGTCGGTCGGGACGAAGGTGATGGTGTCGCCAGGGACGATCTTGGTGAAGCTCGGCTCAAACACCATGGCGCCGGTGGCGCCCTTATTGAGCATCTGCACGAGGTGGTCGGCTGCCATCAACGGCATGGTGGTAGTAGCAAGCACGGCCGTCGCGGCAAAAAGACACGGAATAATCGAACGCATTTCATATCTCCTAGTTAACGATGGCCGAAATTGGCCATCGGCTGCTGTGATACGCGTGTTGATGGGGTGCTTCTTTGACGTTGATCAAATAGCGGGCCATCAATGCCTGTGATTGTCGATGCCGGATGAACGCTAGGCGGAATGAAGCTTGAAGAAACTCTTGAAGGCAGAGCCGTTCCTCCGGCGCCTCTTTTGCGGCCATTAAGCGCTGACGGCCATGCCGCACACCGGCGCGCAGCACTTATCTGTCAGCCGCACTTCCAATCCAGGATGATCAGTCCAGCAGCTCGCGAACCCGCACGGCGAGGTCCTTTGCGGTATAGGGCTTGCGCAGCCAGCTGCCTGGCGTCGCAAATTCGCGTCCGCCGAGACCCGGCTCGGCGTAGCCCGACGTAAAGAGGATCTTCAGGTCGGAGCGTACAATGCGCGCCTCCTTGGCAAGCTCATCGCCGGTCATGCCGCCGGGCATGACAATATCCGTGAACAGCAGGGCAATCGTTTGATCTTCGGCCAAAACCTCCAAGGCCGACTGCGCATTGCTCGCCTCGATGACCTTGTAGCCCATGGATGACAGGCGCGCGACGGCAACTCGGCGCACCCGCCCATCGTCCTCGACCACCAGCACCGTCTCAGTGCCGCCTGGCAGCACATCGCGCGAATCGGATCTGGTGTCGGCTATGTCTGCTTTGGTCGCAGCTGCCGGTACCCAGGGAAGATAGATGCGGATCGTCGTGCCGCGTCCGACCTCGCTATAGAGCTGCAGATGACCGCCTGACTGCTTCACGAAACCGTAGACCATGCTAAGGCCGAGGCCTGTACCGGAACCGACGTCCTTGGTGGTGAAGAACGGTTCGAAGGCGTGTTCCTTGACTTCGTCCGACATGCCGACCCCTGTATCGGTGACAGAAATGAGAACGAAGTTTCCAGTGCGTACTTGCGGATACATCTTTGCGTAGTCTGCATCGAGATAGACGCGCTTAATCTCCGTTGTCAGGCTGCCGCCGCGTGGCATTGCGTCGCGGGCATTCAGCGCGATGTTCAAAAGAGCGTTCTGCAGCTGGGGACTGTCGACCAGCACGTTGTGGTTCGAGCCGATGATGACTGTCTTCAGGTCGATATTTTCGCCGAGCGTCCGCCGCAACAGGTCGGTGAAGCTCGACACCAACTGCCCGAGATCCGCAAGCGTCGGATTGAGGGCCTGGCGGCGCCCGAATGCCAAAAGTTGCTCTGTCAGCTTCGCGCCGTCGCCGGCCGCCTCCTGCACTTCTCGCAGAAGCGGGCTGAGCGGCCCCTCCGCGAGCTTCGCCTCGATTATTTCGAGGTTGCCGCTGATCACCGTCAGAAGATTGTTGAAGTCGTGGGCAATGCCACCCGTCAGCTGTCCGACGGCTTCCATTTTTTGCGCCTGCCGCAGGTCTTCTTCGATCTTGTACCGGCCGGTCAGATCGCGGACGAAGCCGGTAAATATCCGCTCGCCGTTTGCCTTCGTCTCACCGACATGGAGCTCCATCGGGAATTTCGAGCCGTCAGCCCGTTGACCGGTCACCACGCGGCCATAGCCAATAATGCGGCGCTCGCCCGTCCTAATATAACGCGCGATATAATCATCATGCGCGTCACGATCGGGGTTCGGCATCAAATTGCTGATATTCCGGCCGCAGATATCGTCCGCTTGAATGCCGAACAGCTTTTCTGCAGCGGTGCTGAACGACGTGACGATTCCGTGCTCATCGATCACGATCATGGCTTCGGGAACAGTCGCGAGAATGGACCGCAGGTGGGCCTCTCGCGCGTTGACCTCGCTTTGAGCCCGCTTCAAATCGCTGATATCATTATTGGTCTGAATAATGACTGCTTCGCCGTCGGAAAGGGTCACCACCATGCTACGCGACGCCACATCGACATCATAGCCGTCCTTGTGGCGATGGGTGATTTCGCCCTGCCACGAGTTATTCTCTCGCAGCTGGCGGTGAATCTCTTCGATCGGTTCAGGAAACCGTGTCGAAAGAAGGTCGTCAACGACTTTGCCGACAGCCTCGTCACGCATCCAGCCGTACATGTTTTCGCAGCCGGCCGACCATTGGGTGATGATGCCGTTAAAGCCGTGCACGATAATATTGTTGGCGCCGCCCATGATGCGGACGATGGCCTCGAGTACTTGCTTTGATGCTGTGCGCGGCGAAATGAAGCGATGCGACATAGTGTTCAACTCGATTGTCCCAAGCCCGCTAGTGAATACTGCTGCTATGGCAATTTTCCAAAGAGAAATCATCGCCATTGCCGGACAATTGAATCAGACGCTTCAGGCTCAAGATCTTCATGTCGTGGCGCCCAATCGGGGTGAGAACGTTCCGACCGGCGAGCTTGCTGATGGTACGCGACACCGTTTCAATGGTAAGGCCAAGATAGTCAGCGATATCGAGCCTGTTCATCGGCAGCGTGACGAGGTCGCCTGCCGCGTTCGTCATTTCCCGGGAGATAAGCTGGAGCAGGAAACTGCACAATCGCTCCTCTGCATTCTTCTTGGACAGCAGCACCATCTGATCGTGAGCAGCAGCCGTTTCCTGGCACAGCAGCGATATGAAATCAGGACGCAGACAGGCAGAGCGGGAGACTTCATCATGGAAATTCTTCCGCGCGATGCGGCGGATCTTGCAATCAGTGACGGCTTCGGCGGTGTAGAGGTAGCGCTCCTGGAGCGATGTGCCGACGAGGTCGCCCGGATACAGAAAGGCCGTGATGACGCGCCGGCCGTCACCGATGATGCGGTAGAGGCGCATAACACCGTCGACGAGTTCAAAAAGGTGGTTGGCAGCGTCGCCTTCCCAGAACAGAGCCTTGCCGGTCTGGAGCACTTCCTGCGGAATGGAATGAAAAAGTGATTTCAGAGATAGATGTCTCGAATTGTCATTCACCGAACCCTGAATGACTTCGAAAGCAATATTTTTTTGCATCAACATTTTTAAACCCTCTGTCCCGTTAGATGAGGGCAATAAAAACGGTTCGCGTTACACTGCAATGCTCGCAGCGTGCGTTTCGGTGCGAAAGTGTAACAGTCTGTGACAGCGCGCGCCGGTTTACTTCGGACGTTGAAGTTTAATCCAGCCTGCACCTGCGCCGAACACCGCGGTCGTTGACATAGATCAAGGATCAGACCCGGCGCTCGTGTCAGCTCTCCCTAGACAAGATCGGAACGAAGGTTGCGCGTCTGCGTGATCATCTGTGCTTGGGGACATCGACATGAACTATACGACGGAAACCGTGGTTATCGCCGTTTGCGCGTTCTTCGCGCTGCTCGGCGCCGCTTTTGCGCACGACCACCTCTTTGCAGCGCATATGTGGGTGCTGTTCTTCGTGCTGATGGGGAGCACGCTCGTGCTTCTGCGCCGCGTCAACTTCTCACTGGCGGGCCAGCGACCCAAGCCCGATTCGTCCGAGTATTTCGACGATGTTATTCGATACGGTGTCATCGCCACCGTATTTTGGGGCGTGGTCGGCTTTCTAGTCGGGGTCGTCGTCGCGCTTCAGCTCGCCTATCCCGATCTGAACATCGCTCCATATTTCAACTTTGGGCGTTTGCGGCCGGTTCACACATCCGCTGTTATTTTCGCTTTCGGTGGCAATGCGCTGATTGCCACTTCCTTCTATGTCGTCCAGAGGACCTGTCGGGCTCGCCTTTTCGGGGGCAGCCTCGGCTGGTTCGTATTCTGGGGCTACCAGCTCTTCATCGTCATGGCCGCAACCGGCTATCTCTTGGGCATTACCGAGGGGCGAGAATACGCGGAGCCTGAATGGTATGTCGACATCTGGCTGACGATCGTCTGGGTCGCCTATCTTCTTGCATTCCTCGGAACGCTTTTGAAGCGCAAGGAACCGCACATCTATGTCGCGAACTGGTTCTACCTGGGCTTCATCGTCACGGTTGCGATGCTGCATGTCGTCAACAACCTATCCGTGCCTGCTTCCTTGCTCGGCTCGAAGAGCTATTCAGCGTTCTCCGGCGTTCAGGATGCTCTGACCCAGTGGTGGTATGGCCACAATGCGGTTGGCTTCTTCCTGACCGCCGGCTTCCTGGGCATGATGTATTACTTCGTGCCGAAGCAGGCGAACCGGCCGGTCTATTCCTACCGCCTGTCGGTCATCCACTTCTGGGCCCTGATCTTCATGTATATCTGGGCCGGTCCACATCACCTGCACTACACCGCGCTGCCGGATTGGGCCCAGACGCTCGGCATGGTGTTTTCCGTCATGCTCTGGATGCCCTCGTGGGGCGGTATGATCAACGGCCTGATGACGCTCTCGGGGGCCTGGGACAAGATCCGGACAGACCCGATCATCCGCATGATGATCATGGCAATCGCCTTTTATGGGATGTCGACCTTCGAAGGTCCCATGATGTCGGTCAAGGCGATCAACTCTCTCAGCCACTATACGGAATGGACGATCGGTCACGTCCACTCGGGCGCCCTCGGCTGGGTCGGAATGATCACCTTCGGCGCCATATACTACCTGACACCAAAACTGTGGGGGAGGGAGCGTCTTTATAGCCTTCGCATGGCCAACTGGCACTTCTGGCTTGCGACACTTGGCATCGTCATTTACGCCGCCGTACTTTGGGTTGCCGGCATCCAGCAGGGCCTTATGTGGCGCGAATACAATAGCCAGGGGTTCCTCGTCTATTCCTTCGCCGAAACCGTCGCTGCAATGTTCCCATACTACCTGCTGCGGGCCGTAGGCGGAACTCTCTACCTCGCGGGCGGTCTGATCATGGCCTTCAACGTCTACATGACCATCCGTGGTCACCAACGCAACGAGGCTCTCACGCCAGGTGCTCGCGTTTCCCAGCCTGCCGAATGAGGAACGACCATGTCGATACTTGAGAAACATCAGATCGTAGAAAAGAACGCGACGCTTCTGCTGGTGGGATCGCTTTTGGTTGTCAGCATTGGCGGCATTGTCGAAATCGCACCCCTGTTCTACCTTCAGAACACGATCGAAAAAGTGGAGGGGATGCGTCCCTATACGCCACTGGAGCTCGCCGGCCGCAACATCTACGTCCGCGAGGGCTGCTATGTCTGCCACAGCCAGATGATCCGGCCATTCCGCGACGAAGTCGAGCGCTACGGACATTATTCGCTCGCAGCCGAATCCATGTACGACCACCCCTTCCAATGGGGTTCGAAGCGCACCGGACCGGATCTTGCGCGTGTCGGTGGGCGCTATTCGAACGAATGGCAGGGGCAGCACCTCACCGATCCGCGCGCGGTCGTGCCGGAATCAATCATGCCGAGCTACGCCTTCCTCAAGACCAATGAGGTCGCAGTCAAGGACGTTGGCATGGACCTCAAGGCAAACGGGGTTGTTGGCGTGCCCTACACGCCCGACATGATCGCCAACGCCGAGGCCGATATGAAAATGCAGGCTGATCCGAACGCCGACACCACGGCGCTGCTCGAACGCTATCCGAAGGCCAAAACGGGCGACTTTGACGGCGACCCCTCGAAGCTGACCGAGATGGACGCGCTGGTGGCCTACCTGCAGATGCTTGGCACCCTGGTCGACTACTCGACCTATGACGATGCAACCGGATATCGCTGAGGAACACGCAATGGAAACCTACACGGCAATGCGTCACTTCGCCGACAGTTGGGGTCTCTTGGCAATGGCGCTGTTCTTCATCGGCGTCGTCCTTTTCACGCTCCGTCCGGGCGGCAGGGAAAGCGCCAATGAAGCGGCAAGCATACCTTTGAAGGATGACTGATATGTCGGACAAATATGTTGATGAACTCAGCGGCGTCGAAACCACCGGCCATGAATGGGACGGCGTCCGCGAGCTGAACAATCCCATGCCGCGGTGGTGGGTCTGGACGTTCTATGCGACGATCCTGTGGGCCGTGGGATATGCCATCGCTTATCCTTCCATTCCGCTCTTGACCAAGGCCTCCAATGGTCTACTCGGCTTTTCGAGCCGCGCCGATCTTACACAGGAAGTGGAGACGGCAAAGTCGGCCCAGACCATGTATGTCGACCAGATCGCTGCAAAGACGGTCGGCGAGATCGACGCAGATGCCAATCTGCGGCAATTTGCCATCTCCGGCGGCGCATCGGCCTTTAAGGTCAACTGCGTACCGTGCCATGGTAGTGGTGCAACCGGCGGTCCGGGGTTCCCGAACCTCAACGACGACGACTGGCTGTGGGGTGGCGATCTTGAAGCAATCCAAAAGACCATCGCCCACGGTGTCCGTTTCGACGGTGATAGCGACACCCATGTGTCCGAGATGCCGGCGTTTACTGACGTCCTCGATGCCGCGCAAACACGTAATGTCGCCGCTTATGTCTGGAGCCTGACAAAAACGCCATCCGATATGGAAATGGCGAATGCCGCCGGCAAACAGACCTTTCTCGACAATTGTGCGGCCTGTCACGGGGAAGACGGCAAGGGTAGCATCGACATGGGGGCGCCCAATCTGGCCGATGCCATCTGGCTCAAGGGGGAGGGCGAAGAGGCGATCGTCCGCCAGATCAGCATGCCAAAACATGGCATGATGCCCGCCTGGTCCGCCCGCCTTGGCGAGACGACCGTGAAGGAACTGACCGTCTTCGTGCATTCGCTCGGCGGTGGAAAATAGGAGATCACCATGTCCACACGCGATACCAATCCGCTGATGTCGCTCTACGGAACGCCGCGCTCGGTCGTCCACACGCGCGTTTCCGTGCGGGCCAAGATGCCTGTCACGGCAGGAGAAGAAAAGGAAGATACGGAGAAGCTCGGTCAGGCGATGATTAGTTTGACCTGCCTCAAGGATCATTCGACCACCAGCCGCTAATAAGCGGACATCCGCTGCCAGGCTGCAAAAAAGTCACGCCTGAAGGCGTGGCCAGAAGAAAACTGCAGGGAGAGATCTGCGCCGTTGGTGTAGGCTG
The DNA here is from genome assembly GCF_000577275.2 of Rhizobium favelukesii. Lineage (NCBI taxonomy): Bacteria > Pseudomonadati > Pseudomonadota > Alphaproteobacteria > Hyphomicrobiales > Rhizobiaceae > Rhizobium > Rhizobium favelukesii. The sequence continues at coordinate 6,738 of NZ_CBYB010000005.1, read as the reverse complement.
GCCTGCTTCTTGACCTACGTCAAGGAAGGCGGCGCTGCGGAATGCGACAAGGGGGCATCAATGATGGATGCTGACCATGAATCTCTACACCACCCCAGGTCCACGCGACACGAACACGGTCGAACATCGTCAGGTGGAACCGGTCAACGCGGCGCACAATCGTCAGCCTCTTTATGCCGCGCGCAAGAAAGTTTTCCCCAAGCGGGCGGAAGGCCGCTTCCGCCGCTTCAAATGGATGGTGATGCTGATCACGCTTGGGATTTACTATCTCTCACCATGGCTGCGGTGGGACAGAGGTCCTTTCGCGCCTGACCAGGCGATCCTGATCGACCTGTCCTCACGGCGCTTCTTCTTTTTCTTCATCGAGATTTGGCCGCAGGAGTTCTTTTACGTGGCGGGCCTGCTGGTCATGGCGGGCTTTGGCTTATTTCTGGTGACGTCCGCGGTCGGGCGAGCATGGTGCGGTTATGCTTGTCCCCAGACAGTGTGGGTCGATCTGTTTCTTGTCATCGAGCGCGCCATCGAGGGCGACCGCAACGCACGGATCAAACTCGACAATGCGCCATGGAGCACCGGCAAACTATTGAAGCGCGTCGCCAAGCACGCGATCTGGCTCGGCATCGGTGCAGCAACTGGGGGCGCATGGATTTTTTACTTTGCTGACGCGCCAACATTGGCGCTCAGTTTCTTGACGGGCCAGGCACCGGCCGTTGCCTATGCAACCGTCGCAACGCTTGCCGCGACCACCTATGTGCTCGGCGGCCTAATGCGCGAACAGGTCTGCACATACATGTGTCCGTGGCCCCGGATCCAGGGCGCCATGATCGACGAAAACTCCCTCGTCGTCACCTACAACGATTGGCGGGGCGAACCGCGCTCCCGCCATGCCAAGAAGGCGGTCCTCTCGGGCCAGGCCGTTGGCGACTGCGTCGATTGCAATGCCTGCGTGGCCGTCTGTCCGATGGGCATCGATATTCGCGACGGACAGCAAATGGAGTGCATCACCTGCGCGCTTTGCATTGATGCTTGCGATGGCGTCATGGACAAGCTGAACAAGCCGCGCGGCCTCATCGCCTATGCAACGCTAAGCGAATATGCTGCCAACATGGCGCTTGCCACCGATAACGGAAAGACCGGCGTGCAGCCTCAGCGCGTTCGCGATGACGGAAACTTCATCGCCGCAATCCGGCATTTCAACTGGCGCGTCATCTTCAGGCCGCGCGTGGTCTTTTATGCAGCTGTCTGGGCAGCAGTTGGCATCGGCATGCTCGTCCATCTCGCGCTGCGAGAGCGGCTTGACCTCAACATCGTGCACGATCGAAACCCTCAGTTCGTTCTTGAATCAGACGGCTCGATCCGCAACGGCTACACGCTGCGCATTCTCAACATGCTGCCGCAGCCCCGCCCGATTGCGTTGCATCTCGAAGGAATGGACAGCGCGACGATGAGGATTCCGGAACTGTCGGAAGAGGAAGGCCGGCAGTTCATGATTGACACGAAGCCCGACACGGCAATGGCGCTCAAGGTCTTCGTCACAAGCAAGAATGCCTCCAGTGCCGTCAGCGAATTTCTCTTCGTGGCCGACGACCCGGTCGGCACGGATCGCTCGGTCTACAAAGCCGCCTTCAATGCGCCAGGAGCCAGGAAATGAGCGACTATCAGATCACCAACGGCAAAGGCTTTACCGGCCGCCACATGCTTTTCATTATGCTCGCCTTCTTCGGCATCATCATTTCCGTCAACATGACGATGGCCTGGTATGCCTCGTCGAGCTGGAGCGGCCTGGTGGTGGAAAATACCTATGTCGCGAGCCAGGAATTCAACAAGAAGGCGCAGGCAATGCGCGCTATGGCCACGAGCGGCGTTTCTGGCGAACTCGCGCTTCAAGACGGACTGATTGTCTATACGCTGCGCAATCTCGACGGTTCGCCAGCCGCCGCTGACGCGGTCACGGCGCATTTCAAGCGGCCGGTCGGCGACCACGAGGATTTCGTCATTCGATTATCGAAGAGCGGTGACGGCCATTTCGAAGCGCGCCACCGCGTCCTGTCGGGCGATTGGATCGTTGAAGTCCTTTCCAAGGACGAGGGCACGACCGTGATGCACGAGGCCCTCAGGATCAATATCGCGGGGGTCGTCCAATGACATGCTGCACCATGGATGCCGAAGGCGTGCTGTCACTGAGCAGAACCGTGATCAGCGCTGAGGAGGCGCTGCTTGCCAGCCAGCCTCTGGGCGCCGGTCTCAGGCAATCGGATTTCAGCGTTCCAGGCGTCCACTGCGGTGCCTGCATCTCGACGATCGAAAGGGCGCTGATAAAGTTGCCATATGTCAAGAGCGCGCGGGTGAACCTGACGGCAAAGCGCGTGAGCTGCGTATGGTACGAGGAGATGAACGGCAAGCCGGTCAGTCCAGCCGGCATTTTGTCTGCAATTGCGGGCTGCGGCTATCAAGCGCATTTGTTCACGGCTGACTTGAGCGACGATGATCGTGTTCGCAATCAACTGCTGCTGGCAGTCGGCGTCTCGGGCTTTGCAGCGGCAAACATCATGCTGCTCTCCGTCTCGATCTGGTCCGGGGCGGAGGCTGCAACGCGCGACATGTTCCATTGGATATCGGCAATGATCGCGGCGCCCACGCTGATCTATGCCGGACGTTTCTTCTACCAATCCGCATGGAACGCTTTGAAGCACGGCCGCACCAATATGGATGTGCCGATTTCGCTTGCCGTGACGCTTTCTTATTCGATGTCGCTCTGGGAAACGATCCATCATGGAGAGCACGCCTGGTTCGATGCATCCGTATCCCTGCTGTTTTTCCTGTTGATTGGCCGCACACTCGATCACGTCATGCGCGACAAGGCACGTGCGGCAATCACCGGCCTGGCGCGGCTTGCTCCGCGAGGCACGCTTCTGATCAACCCGGATGGCCCCAAGGGTTATGTGCCGTTGGACGAAATCAGTGTCGGCGATCTGATCGCCGTGCCGGCCGGCGAACGTATTCCGGTCGATGCCACCGTCGTTACCGGCAAGAGCGAGATCGACCTTTCGATCGTCACGGGCGAGAGCATTCCGATCGCGGTATCGACGGGGAGCGAACTGAAGTCCGGTGCGATGAACCTGACGGGATCGTTGACGATCAAGGCAACGGCGACTGCAAGAAACTCGTTGCTTGCCGAGATCATCGGCCTGATGGAAGCCGCAGAAGGCGGCCGCGCCCGCTACCGGCGCATCGCCGATCGCGCCGCGAGCTACTACTCGCCGGCCGTTCATCTCCTCGCACTGATGTCCTTTCTCGGCTGGGGTCTGATCGGCGGCGACTGGAAGCAAGCGATGCTGGTGGCCGTCGCCGTCTTGATCATCACCTGCCCCTGCGCGCTGGGCCTGGCGGTGCCCGTTGTTCAGGTCGTGGCCGCCGGAACCCTGTTCCGGCGAGGCATCATGGTCAAAAACGGCTCAGCCATGGAACGACTGGCCGAGATCGATATGGTTGCATTCGACAAGACCGGAACCTTGACGATGGGTCAGCCGCGTCTCGCTTACCATACGCATGCCGGTCCTCGCGAACTGGCCATTGCCGCCGGCCTGGCGGCTCATTCCCGGCATCCATTGTCACAGGCACTTTTGCGCGGCGCAGGATCAAAGACCCTGGCATTTGATGGAGTCGAGGAGATCCCGGGCGCTGGACTGGAAGCGGAAAGCGGGACGGGAATCTACCGTCTCGGCAATGCGGCCTTCGCTTGCCCGGGAAGTCCGCGAGGCGCACAAAAGAGCGACGCCTTCTCCGAGGTCGCCCTATCGAAGAACGGGATCGAGCTTGCACGCTTTTATTTCGAGGATACGCTGCGGCCATGTGCCGATGGCGCCATCGAGAGTCTTGCGGGTCAAGGGTTTGCCGCGATTGTGATGTCAGGCGACCGGGAATGCGTCGTCGAGGCGACAGCCAAGACGCTCAAGATCGATCGCTGGCTTGCAGGATTGACGCCCCGGGGAAAGATGGAGGAATGCGAACGTCTGGGCAAGCTCGGCCATCGCGTCCTGATGGTCGGTGACGGGATCAACGACGCACCGGCGCTCTCGGTGGCTCATGTGTCGATGGCACCGGCGACGGCGGCAGATGTCGGGCGGCAGGCCGCAGACCTGGTCTTCATGCACGATAGTCTTGAGGCCGTGCCTGAGGCGATCTCCGTGTCGCGCCAGGCGGCTCGGTTCATCCGGCAGAACTTCGCGCTGGCGATCGGCTACAACATCATCGCCGTACCGATCGCAATCGCGGGCTATGCGACGCCTCTGGTCGCGGCCGTGGCGATGTCGACATCGTCGCTCATCGTCGTTGCAAATGCCTTGCGTCTGAACGACAGGGCGAAGGTCCCTGGCAAGCGGCATTCGATCCGTAATACGAAGCATTCCGCCGTGGAGGTCGTTTCGCCATGAACATGTTGATTTACCTCATTCCGATCGCGCTCTTCATGGGGGGATTGGGCCTTTTTGGGTTCCTGTGGTCTCTGAAGAACGGCCAATATGACGATCTCGAGGGCGCGTCATGGCGCATTCTCGATGACGAGGATGAAAAGACGCCCCGGCCGTAAGGGTATGACGGTTGCCAGGAGCGGCGGATCGTGGCAACCGGCTGCTACATCTGGCGCAGAGCCGCGATATCGTCGATGCGCACCGTTCTGCCTTTGACAGTGACGCCCGCTTCCTTGAGCGCACCGAATGCGCGCGATAGTGCTTCAGGAACAAGGCCGAGCTTGCCGGCGAGCAGGCTCTTTTGGTAAGGGAGACGAACGGTTTCGCTTGGTTTTCCTGCCGCACATTGGCTTAAGAGATAGTTGGCAACCCGCTGAGAGGCCGTTTGCAGACGGTCACTGGCCACGCATTCCATCGTCGCAAGCAGATGGTCGGCCATCAGCTGCATGATATTCCTGTCCAGAGCTCGGTCCTCTTCCGCCAGGCGTCTTACGCCGTCGATAGTAAAGCGTGCTAGCATAGCGTTATCTGCCGCCTGAACATTGTAGGGATAGATACCACCACCGCCGATCAGACACTCGGCGAAGGTGTCGCGCGGTTCACCGATCCTGATATCTGCAGCGCGTCCCATCTCATTCGTCTTGAACAAACGAACATAGCCCTGGAGAACGCAAAAGAACGAGTCTGCTCTTTGGCCTTCCCGGACGATGAAATCGCGAGGCTCGAACCTGATGATGTCAGCCAGCTTGAGCAGCCTGTTGGCAGTGTCGCTGCCTAACCCGGCAAAGAGTTTTGAACGCGCCAATACGGATGTCTCGACGGACATTTTCCTACCCTCGTTGAATACCAAGCCTGATTTAGCCCGCGCAGGCAAAATCATGTTTGATTTTGATCAACTGCGGGCGCGAGAAAAGCACGGAAAACTGGACTTTTCGCAGCCCTTGCAAGCCGCTTTGCCATTCTTTTGGGAGAAGTGCGACTGTTTCGTTCCCATTTCCCGAGAAATTCGATAATGAAGCGAGCAACTGGCGGTTCGCGAGCGTCTTCTTGGAAACCCTTGGGGAATGTAGAAATGACGGAAAAGCAATCCGAGCATATTTTGGTCGTCGATGACGACGCCCGGATTCGGCAGCTGCTGATCCGCTATTTCGAAGACGAAGGATATCGCGTCACGGCCGTCGCCGACGGGACTGCCATGCACACTGAGCTCGCAACGACAGATTTTACAGCGATTTTCCTCGATCTGGTTTTGCCTGGCGGGCAAAACGGTCTTCAATTGGTGCGGGAAGTCCGCGCGAATTCGGACGTGCCGATTCTGATGCTGACCGGCCGCGACGATGTGACCGACAAGATCGTAGGCCTCGAAGTCGGAGCAGATGATTACATCGCCAAGCCATTCCACCTTCGCGAGGTTCTTGCCCGTCTGAGAACCGTCTTGCGTCGCCGCCGCCAGCCTGCCGAGCGCCCGGCCGGGCATCAGGCTGCGGACGAGGGCGTCCTGCAATTCGATGGATGGCAACTTCACATCCACCGGCGCAAGCTGACGGACCCTTCCGGACAAGACACGCCGCTGACAACCGGTGAGTTTGATATGCTTCTCGTCTTTGCGCGCAACGCCGGCCGGGTGCTGTCGCGCGAAACGCTGATGGACCTCACGCGCAGCCGCAGCCTCGAAGCGTTTGATCGAACGATCGACGCGCAAATTGCCAGGCTGCGCCGGAAAATCGAGGAGGATACCAAGTACCCGACGATCATTCAGTCCGTCCGCGGCATCGGCTACGTGTTTACCGGTGGCGGTTACTAGCGGCGATCCCAGCAGCAGATTTATTTGACGACCGTCAATGTCGGTCGCGATCGAAGCATATCCTTGTGAAGGGGACCACTCTTTATACGAATAAGGCAAGCAGGTGATTGCGCTCGGGCGCGAATTCAGCATTGCGGCGGACGCAGAATGACGCGCAGCAGAAGCGCCTGACGGTGATCGGCGGCGGCGATGCGGTGAAGGTCAAATATACCGGCATCCTGCCCGATCTGTTCCCACGAAGGGCAGGGGGTGGTAACCGAAGGCACGTTTTCGGCCGGAAGCCGGGAGTTCATCGCCGACACGGTGCCGGCCAAGCAACGACGAGAGAATGCCAAGCCGTCGCCGATCGGCTGAAGGCGCAGCGTCTGCGCAGCTACACGTCAACCACCTCAGGCTGGTCGCGGATTGTGAAATCGATAAGCTCGATTGGTACGTCTTCTCCAATTTGAATCCGCAGTTCCATCG
>NZ_CBYB010000004.1 GCF_000577275.2 Rhizobium favelukesii | reverse complement strand
GTTCCATCAATGTCGTGATGTCGTAAAGGGCCGCGATCGCTTTCTCCTCACTCTCTGCCGTCATCAGAAATGCAGTGACTGTTGGGGCGTCGATCAAGTACTGTTTCACTGACGCTGTCCAATTGCGCTTCAATGAGTGTGGGGCGGGAATTGGGTAGGCCCGCTCAAAGGGAGCAATGCCATCGCACCCTGATTCCGAACGCCAGGCGCAGAGCTATCGTGGCATTTCGACCAAATCAACGGATTCTGGCGCAAGCCAAGGCGTCACAATCACCCGTCAGTTTTCGGGGGCAGAACCGAGCGCTTTAGGACTTGGCGAACGCACCGTCCTTGCGACAAACAACCTGTTGAAGCGCCTGAGCTTCAAAACCGTGCCATCAATGACCCGGCCATCATGACAGCAATCCCGGGATTCGTGACTCTTCTGAACAGGCTTCTCACCTATCGGCGGAGCGATGTCCTAGCTCGCAAAGCATTCGAAGACCGCCACAAAAGGCAGCTTTCAGTTGGAAGTCATGAGGAGCCGGATTAAACCGGATAAGCATGAGAGCTTTGAGGAAGGCGGTGGTTGACTAATCGAAATAACCTCAAGGGTATCCTCGCCGTAGTCGCCGAGGGCCGGGACAAACGGCGGAGCCTCCATCATCGTTTCGGCCTTGCGAGAACTATAGGCAAATCGACCGTCCTTGATGGCGGTCTTGATGTCCATGTCTCCTTTTCCAAGGTATTTACCTGCGAAGGGATGGCGGCCGAGGAAAAGCAACTGAAACAGCAATACTGCTAGACCGAAATTGTCGTGGTTCGGGGTACGGTCGATCTTGCTGAAGGACGCTCCTTGAAGCTCCGGCGGGGTGTATTCCGCGACACCGACCAGGCACCGGTAGGTGTCGCTGCTGACGCGATATTGGAAGGAGTCGCTGTCGATCAGCGTTACCAGGGCCTTGTTGGAGACCAGGATGCCAGAATGGTTGATGTCGCCGATGACGCAGCCAGTGGCATGAATGCTGGCCACCGCATTGGCGAGGTTTATCGCTGCTCGCAGAAGGAACTGAGAGTCCGCCGTCGGGAACTCGGTTTTCCGGCTGCCGGGCCCATAGAGATCGTGAACGCTCTTGAAGCCCGCTACCTTTTTCATCGTGAAACCCAAGAATTCACCGGACGGTGACTTTAGGGTGTCGATCGGAAAGGCGACATAGGTCGATTTATCGTTCAGCCGACCCGAAACCATGGCGGCTACCTTGTCGCGTCGCTCCTTGGCCTTACCTGGATTGTAGATTTTCGCCGCGAGATCTGGTGCTTCGACGATGTGATGAACGGCACCTTCTCCGCCCTTACCGAGCGTAGAGCCAAGGGTGAGACGACGTCCATCGGATGAAACGACAGTGGTCAAACCCGCAATCCCAAAAACAACGACTTATCATCATCGGTCCGCTCACAGACGCTCGGACTCTCGAGATAGCCCTTGAGTGCATGCGAAAGCGCACTGTCGACGGACGGAGCATCCGATGCTTTCAGTGGCGCCATCATGCGGTTGAAGAACGGGTGATGGGCAGTATGCCCAAGGTGATCCAAAACCAGCCGCTCAATGCCGTCCGAGAACACGGCGAATTCCTCGATAACGCCCTCAACCGGTATCACCATGAGCCGCGGTGGGGATCGTCTGTTACAAAGGAGGTCGTTGACGCGTACTCGCCTTGGTACGGCCAGTACGGAACTTCCCATTCGTCACAGCCAGATCGCCTGATAACCGCCGCGCCATCACCTACATGGATCACGATCGAGGCTTCCTCGCCAACGAGAACAGCGACCAAGGTCGCCGCGAAGTCCCGTGGGCGAACCTTGGCGAAGCTTGCTTTGACGTTGATGGTTTCACGGGTCGCATCGATCCAGTCCCAAACCACATCCTCATTCAACTCGGCGAGAGCGGCGTCGAAAAGGAACGCCCTGCAGGACTTCAATAGGCCTATGCAGACCGTGCGAGATCCAAACTCCGCATGTGACGCGCTTCCGGCGCCGTCCGAAACGACCGCCGCCATGACCGAGCCATGACGCGTCAGGAACTCCTTGGCGCAGACGTAGTCCTGGCAAGGAGTGCCATTTTTCAGATGAGACGTGCCGATGGAGCGGGCCGCAGCCCAACGCCATTTACCGATCATGAAATCGATGCCCATCCGTCAGGTGTTGCTGGATTGGACAGAGGCACGGCGTCGCCGGGGTTCGATTGAGAAACCGAGCTGAGCGAACTGGAAAGCCAACAGAAGAGATCGCGGAACCGAAGCGACTTGAGCGCAAGCGGTGCTCGGGTGCAGATCTGGGAAAGGACTTCCATGTTCGCGCCCTCAACGCCGACTGCAAAGAACGAGAATGCCTTTTCGGCCTCTCCAGCCTTCACGAGGCTCGCCGCGTTCTGCCAAGAATCTGTTGGGCCGCCGTCCGTGATTAGGAATACCCATGGGCGATAATAGGAAATGCCATTCTGACGGTACTGGTTCTTACGGTCGCGCACCAACTGCAGTCCTTGTTCGATCGCCGATCCCATTGGAGTGTCGCCCTGGGACTGCAGGTCCGGCACATACCAATTCTGAACGCCCTGGAAATCGTTGACGACAGTCACAGGTCCGAAGGTTACCAAGCCGACTTCGACACGTTTCGCGGCCAGAGAGTCGGCAAACAGCTCGTCCTTAAACTGTACGAGACCGTCGTTCAGCTCCTTAATCGGCCTTCCGTTCATCGAGCCTGATACATCGAGCAAAAGTAGGCAGGGACAACGCGGCTCAGGATTGTCGACGAATTCAGCGCCTTCAAACGGTTGCTGTTCGAATGGATTGCTCATCTTGAATGTTTCCGGTCTTTGGGATTTCTAATTGGCGACGATGCCAAAGGCGTTGAGGACCTCAGGTGTGATGGTTCCAGTTACCTTGAGCTGGTAATCAGTCTGCATTGCCACGAGCGCGGTTTTGCAGGAGGGGCCGACTTTGCCGTCAATGAGCCCCGAATAGTAGCCGTAGGCGGTCAGCGCGGTTTGGACCTGCATCACAATTTGCGAAAACCTCTGGGAGTTGCCAGGAAGAACCTTCAAAGGCGAGGGGCCCGGCAACGTGTTCGGTAGAGTGTCGTATTCCGAAGTGGAAGCCGAAGACGTTGTCGGGGAGGGCAAATAGGTCGGTGTGGGTGCTCTCGGCACCGGGGGCGTATATTTGGGGACGGGTGCGATATAAGTATCCGTGGTTGACGGAGTATTCCAAGTGGGCTCCGTCCGAGTGTAGCCGCCGCCGCTGCTCGATCGGTGGCTCGAATGAGACCGGTGAGAGCTATGAGAGCTGTGTGATCGGTGTCCAGCCAGCGTGTAGATATGCTTCAGCTTAAGTCGCTCAAGGACAGTCGGAAGTTGGCTTGTCTTCTTTACGGCGTCGCCTGGAACCAATGCCTCGGACTTAGATGGAAAGAACCCCGCCGCTAGAAAAGACGGGATCAGAAACAGTCTTCTTTTCATAATGGACCCAGCGCAGAAAACACCTGGTCGTGACTATACCACTCGAAAAACCCACCACAAGCTGAGCGAGCGTTACATTCCTTGCAAAACCCCAAGTATTTTCGCTTCCAATCGGAGATCGTAGACGGGGCATACTGCCGATACTCCTTCGGAACTGAACAGAGAGGAAAATTATAAAGAGCAACCGATATACCCCGCGCGACCGTCCGGTCGACCGCCATAGAGATCGGCTCGAAATCAATAGAGGTGTCGAGGAAGGATGTTGCCCAGTTCATCCGACCGTAGCCAATGCGCTCCAACTGCATGAGCGCCCAGACATTTATGAAACTTAACCTAGTGAAGACAAAGTCGGCTAAAGCTCCGAGATGACGGCGATTCTGCTGTAGTACGACGGTTCTCAATTCGACGGAGGCTCCGGCCTGCATCAAGACGGCGAGTCCCCGTTCTAGGGATCGAAAGGCTCCGGGCTTGCCAACAATCTGGTCGTGGGTTCGGGGGTCGGACGAATAAAGCGGAATGCCCCAGAGAATTCGTTCCGTTCCGATCTCTATGAGCTGCTTGACATCGTCCTTTGTGGAATGCTGGCCATTGCTCAAGACATGGAAGGTGACGTCTGGTCGCAGACGAGCGACGCGTTCGAACATCCGGAAGAGCTTTTCCTTGTGAAGAAGCGGCTCGCCGCCAGAGATGCCAAGTACGCTTTTGTTTGGCGCTAGTATTGCGGCTGTCTCAAACTGTTCGAAAAGATCGGCGTGATACTTTTTTGGGGGCTGCGAGCACATGACACAGAGCTGGTCGCACTGCTCGGTGACAAGGAAGGTGTTGTGCGGCGAGCTTGCCCTGATCAATCGATGGGCTGGCCTGACCGGGGATGGCCAAGATGACGTCACCATCAAGATCTTCGGATTGATCGCTATGAACGACCAGCGAGAAGCCATTGAAATCATACTCTCTACGGCTGTCTCGCCTATCGATCTGGATCGCATCGTGTTCCGTGACTTCGCTCGGCGTGGTATCCCGCAGCCTTACGACCATCGGCTCGATAAGGGGTAGGGGATCGATCTGGAGTCGTAGTCCGATCATTGTGGCCGCTTCCCGATGGAGCCGTCGAAATTCGGAACACCAGACCAGACTGCGAGGGACTTCCGAACCTTCGGGTCGGCGGAGTAGATCATAGAGAAAATCTTATCAAAGATGCTCGTGTGCTTCTGGCAGAAGTCAGTGAGATGCTTTGGCAAATCGATTCGCCCATAGCGAGACAGGTCGTCAATCAGGTCGATCCCACAAAACGGCTGATAGGGACAGTGAACGCAGTCTGGGTGGAAGTTGTTGATTGCCTCTTCGTTCAGCAAATCGATCTTGGAGCGGGAAATGCCCGTGAAGACATCGCCCATGGCGAAGTCGAACTGACCCACACGGCTGATCATCCTAGCTTCGTCAGTGGGATAGAATTTTCCGTCATGGTCGATGACGACGTACCCAGAGCCGACGGTGCTTGGATTTCTGAGATCGGCGTGTCCGTTGTGGCCCGATCGAAGCACCCGCCGCAGACAGTGGACGAAATAATACTCTTCTACCGCATACTCTGAGTTCCAATTGTAATCGACCAGGTCGTCAATGAACGCCGAATAGTAAGCGCTCCACGTCGAAGCACTGCTGCGTGCGTCGTATTTCTTCCGCGCAAACCCTTGATAATTGATGGGGCGTAGGTAAATCGAGCGCAGGTTCAACGATGCGTAGTGCTCGATGATCGATCTCGCCGGGGGCGGGCTATGTGGATTGATGGTGGGCAGAGCCGAGACCCTGTCGGTGCCAAGCCGATCGAGTGCTCGGCGAAAATTTCCAAGGAATTGCTGGGTCCTGTCCGCTGTGATCGTCCTTTGAGCCTCATGCGTGCCGGGATCCGCGTCGAATGATGTGCTAACAAACACGTCCTGGTTTTCCAAGAATTCCCATGCGTCGTCGCTGGGGTCCTGCAAATTGGTGCAGACAACAAACTCGCATTTATCGAATCTGGACCGACAGAAGTCGCGAACCTCCTTCAACACGTCTAAGCGAAGGAGTGGCTCGCCACCCTGAAACTCGACCTTGATCCTCTTCGTGGACAGTCCGTCCAGGAACCGGATCACCGCCTTCAGGGTCTCATCAGTCCAATCGAACCCCGGTGTTTTCTCATTTACCCTCGAGACCTGACAGTAGCCGCAGGCGAGGTTGCAGCGCAGGGACGGGACGAGAATAACGTAGTCGAGGTCACCGGGGGTGTAGAGACGGCTGGCGAACCGATATTCAAAACCTGCATAAGCGAGGTCGCCCGGTTCCTGAAATGCATGGCCGTTCGCTTCTAAAAATTCCGTATCGCCTTCAGTAAGGTGCCCCAACGCATAGCGGCGCAGAAACTCCTGATCTGCTTGAAAGAAGCCGCCCGCATCGTCCGCGAAAATCAGGCTACCTTCGGACATCTTCCGAAACTTCAATGGCATCACAGTCAAAGGCCCGTCACTCCCGCGAGGAGTGTCTTCCGGAGCGGAAGTGTCTCAGCATAAATCTTTTGCCGATAGACGCAGAACATGAGTTCCTGCTCCAACTCGACCGCGCGATCGGGTGGGAGCGTCATCGCCACGGCGTGGCCATCCCAGGCGACGTCGAGGCCAGGGTTCAGGTAACGAAAGCGGATAATTGCATCCGGTACGTACTCGTGCAGTTGCTCTGGCATTGTGAAGGTCAGGGGCATTGTTGCCCCCTGTTCACCGAGCATTTCCAGGGTTGGCATCAGCTGTTTCACCGTAGATTTTCCGCCACCGATTTGAAGCAGGCGTCGGCGGCACCGACCTCGCGCCTCATCAACTCGGTCCAAGCTCCGTCGTCGAAGCTGAAAAAGTCGACAAAGCACTTGCCGGGGTCGTTGTCGGCCCATTGGGCAACAAGGAGACGGCTGTCGAGCTGGAATTTCAGGTTCAGATACATGTTGTCTTCGCCGCCGACGGGCACATCGAACACCTCCCCAGTCCGGTTGTTGCCCAGGTACGCGACTGAGCAGCCCGTCCCACAACCAAACTGAATGACCGAATACTCCCCTGCGAATTTGGGGCCGTCCGTCATGCCGTCGGCTATCCTGATGCGAAAGTTGCTGAACCGCTGGTCGCGACCGCTGAAATCGGGATAGTTGTTCGGACCGTTGTAAATTCTGAATACAGGCAGCTGAGATGGCTTGATCCTGTCCAATGAGATGGTTGGAAGATTGGACGGGGCCAGTTCGCCCTGCACCCACTTGATTGGTTCGTAGCCAGCGTCGCGGACGCTCGGCGACCCTTGAGTCTTTTCCAGATATTCCCGTTGGTAGATGCCCACGCCGCTGAGCAGCGCGTATGATGGCATGTTTGCGTAGAGCAAATTGCCGTATTTCGTATTCAATTGGGCAAGTTCAGAACTGCCGACCGTGGTAACAAACTTGGCAACGAAATCGGTACCCTGGACGTCATAATAGTTGAGAATCTCGACAGCGCCGGACGACGTCGCTGTGGCCGGACAGACATTCGGATAGAGGACACCGCTCGTGCCAAACTTTGATCGGATATCGCGGAGCGATGTTCGGCCAAACTTGAAATCGCCAAAGTTTGCACCCGCCTTTGAGCTGGCTTCGGCCGCCTTTGCCTCCAGGGCAACTATTGTCCCATTGGACGCCGAGTACGTCACCTCAAGGGAAACGCCGCTGCGAGGCCAGACGGTCACGGTCGTATAGCCTGCGGATGTCGATGCATTCTTTGCTGGGGCCCAACGCTCGAGGACGGACCTATCCTGACCGAGATACACGCCCTCTACAGCCTGAGCGTGAACCGCAAGCGGCGTCAGCGTAACTGCCGTGGCAAGTATCGGGCCCGCGAGAAATCCTGCTATGTAGGTACGTGACCTGTCTTGGCACTTCATGTCTGAAGCCTTTCCGGCCTCACTAGGTAAATTGAAATCCGGCAAGACTCTGCCCCTCAATACGCGACGATAACTAGGCGCCTAAGTAATGCAACCACCGGGTACTGCTTGTCCCTAAAAAGATTGAATATAGCTGCCACATATTTGCTATTGGTGGCATTAGCTCTCCCGGGGAGGGCATGTCTCCGATCGGAGACACTTGTTCTTGAAGATTTCGCTTCCGCCGACAGACCTTTCAGCTTCTCATCTATGGAGACGATAAGTTCTAAAGGTAACAGCATGCTCGATGACGCGACGGTTAAGCGCACGAATGGACCGACCAAGCGTGCAGATGGAACATTCTATTGAGCATCGCCACGTAGATTATTTGGTTGGACGCGACACTGTCGGCAGAACGAGAAGGCCGAGTACGACCGCGCAGGGTTACTGCGACTGGCGACGCATTTCGACTGGCCGGAAGAGGTCGTCGTCATCATCCAGGGGGTTGAGAACTGGAAGCTTGATGAACTCGAGGATCGAATTGCGGAAGCGGCCGCCAGCGGGCGCTGGGACGACCTGATCGAAGAGGCGAGCGAGCATTTGGCAATACCCACGTTCCGGTAAGCTGAGCTCAGCGTCTACCATTCGATGGTGCTGCCGTCATAGGCGATGAACACCCTGGTGTTTTTGCCCGTCGAGCGCGCTCAGGATCGAGGCGGAAGCTTCCTCCGGACTCACCGTAGAATGGCCCGCCGAGCAGGGGGCTGAGAGCAGCGCCCTGACCGTCCCGGGATGCACCGCTGTCACGACCGCCTCGGGATGCATCCGTGCCATCTCGATGGAGGCCGTCCGAACAATCTGGTTCAGCGCCGCCATCGACGAGCGATAGGAAATCCAACCGCCTAGGCGTTTGTCGTCGATCGACCCGACGCGTGCGGATAGGAGAGCGGGCGAAATTCTCGCCTTGCACTAAGATGCTTCCCAAGAATCTAGCGCGTCAGACCAGATCGTTGCAAAGAAGCGCGGTATTGCCGAGCGAATTCACACTGACAATATCACGAAGGGCTGGCGGCAATGTTTGATGCCATAGATTGACCGGCATGCTGCCTCGCGATTTGATAGCGCGGCGAACGCGCTCACACACAGAAGCCAGAAAGCAACAGGTCAAACCGCAGTTTGCACAGAAATCCGCAGCGGCTTAAACGGCGGTTTTAGAGCAAAAAGCAACACCTCCAAAACCGCCTGTTAGTTCCATAAGCTATCTTATGTGACAGCCACTT
>NZ_CBYB010000003.1 GCF_000577275.2 Rhizobium favelukesii | reverse complement strand
CGCCTCTCGAGGTTCTGGTCAATGCCAACGTTGGGAGCAAGGATGACGACCTTCAGCCTGGTCGAGACCATGAGCGGTCGGAGTCGTCATGTCCTTTATGATCACCATGTCGCAGAAAGAATTGCATCGCCTCGAAGTCATCCAGAAGATCCGTGATGAACGCCTGAGCGTTGTCCAGGCTGCCGAGCAGCTCGACCTCAGTCGAAGTCAGGTCCATCGGCTACTACAGGCCTATGACCGGGATGGTCCAGCTGGCCTGGTTTCGAAGAAGCGATCGCAGCCGAGCAACCGGCGCCACAGCGAGGAGTTTCGCAATGCGGCGCTGGATCTGATCCGCGAGCGCTATCCGGATTTCGGTCCGACACTAGCGCGCGAGAAGCTGATTGAACTGCATCATATTTCGGTCGCCAAGGAGCTGCGTAAATGGATGACAGAGGCCGGCATATGGGTCTCGCGACGCGAGCGTAAGAAGCGGGTTTTCCAGCCACGCGGCCGGCGCGATTGCTTTGGTGAGCTGGTGCAGATCGATGGGTCGCATCACTGGTGGTTTGAGAATCGCGGCCGCAAATGCGCTCTGCTTGTCTATATCGATGACGCCACCGGCAAGTTGCTGCATCTGCGGTTCGCTGGGTCAGAGAACACGTTCGACTATTTGCATGCGACAAAGGCTTATCTGCAGCAATGGGGCAAGCCTCTGGCCTTCTACAGCGACAAGCACGGCGTTTTCCGCAGCACGCATGCGTCGGAGAAGGACCGGACGAGCGGACTGAGCACTTTATGAGCTGAACATCGACATCATCTGCGCCAATACCCCGCAAGCAAAAGGCCGCCTAGAACGCGCCAACCAGACGCTGCAGGACCGGCTGGTCAAGGAATTGCGGCTTCGTGGCATCGATACGATCGAGGCGGCCAACGCTTATGCATCAGAATTCATTGCGGATTTCAATTCCCGCTTTGGCAAACCGCCACGCAATCCGAAGGATATGCACCGGCCGCTGGCCGAGCATGAGAACCTCGATGGCGCCATGTGCCGCAAGGAAGTGCGCACGCTGTCGCAATGCCTGACGCTGCGCTACGACAAGGTGCTGTTCATTCTTGATCCGACGACTGGATATTTCGGTCGTTCATGCCAAAGAAGGCGAAGTTTCGTTGCAGCTTAAGCCCCACGAAGGCCTCAGGAATCCGCTTGGGCTCATTGCGGGAGGAGCAATCGCAACCCTCCTCGACACCGCCCTAGCCTGGGCTTGCGACACTTGCGTGCCCAGCGGTAAGGTGTCCACCACCATTGAGCTAAAGGTGAATTTCTTGCGGCCGGTGTCGGTCAGCGGAGGGACAGTCGTCGCAACCGCTCGCGTAATTCATGCAGGTAATCGCATATTGGTAGCCACGGCAGACCTGAGACAAATGGACATAGATGGTGCTCAAGCTCGCAATTGCGCTGTAGCGACGGCCACGTGTATGATCATACCTGCTACGGGATAGGAAGGCACGGAGCATACGTGGATGATGGATAATCAGCCACGTCGTTCGTGCGCAGCTGTTCATCAGCGAAATCGGCACCTTGTTGCCGATCGCGCTGTGTGGCCGGAACTCGTTATAGTCTCTACTTTCCAATCCTCCATCTTCGCCCGCGCGTCGTCAAGGCTCATGAACCAATGAGCGTTCAGGCACTCGGCGCGGAACTTGCCCTTGAAGCTTTCGATGTAGCTGTCACGTCAGATCATCATGAGGGCCTTCAGGCGAGCCCTTTCCCCAAAGGACCGGCAATGCGCGTCAGAGGAGGGCCGAAGCGTTGCGCAAGAGCTTGCCGCCGCAGTTAAGCCCCGCGGCGGACAGATAATATATTTTGCCATATACAATTAAATATATCTTTAAACTGTATTGCAACAAAAAATGCCATGCATTAACTGTGTTTTTGAAACCAAAATAGAGATAATAGAATGCCTATCATTGCTAGAAATCTAATCTATAATGTTATTTCCGACGCAATTTCAGAGATAAACGATACGCGGCATGAGAACATTTCTGTAAATGAGCTTGATAACATCTCATTATACGGAGACAGCGGCGTTTTTGACTCTATGGGCCTGGTGAATTTTCTGGTCCTTGTCGAAGAAAAGCTCGACGACAAATTCAACCTCGTATTGTCCCTTACATCGGAGAGGGCTGTTTCCCGGCGCATCAGCCCGTTTCGCAACATTGTATCCCTGGTCGACTTCATCTTCGAGGAAATCGAACCGGTCGCCGCGTCCTGACTTCCGGCGCAAGGGCAAAAGCGCAGTGGTCTGACAGCAAATTTCCGCTTGGAGGTGTCGCTTGGACGTAATGATTAGACTTGCCAAGAAGATCGACACCTTCGCGGTCCATCGTCTCCTATCCAAGTCCTCTTTGAATTCGCGCAGTCTTTCACTCGATGCCCGTCGGCGGATGTTTGAGGGCGTTTGGGGCGGCGAGGACACCAGTCCGGGCTACGTGATGGAAGCCGAGGGCCGTGTGGTCGGCTTCATGGGAACGCTTTTCACCAATCGACGCATCAAGGGAAAGGTGCACAAGTTCTGCGAGATCCACAGCTGGTATGTCGAGGCTCCCTACCGGAACCAGAGCCTGCTTCTCCTAATGCCAGCCCTTTCCAATCGCAACGTCACTCTGCTCAACTACACTCCGACACCCGCGGTCCACGAAATCGGTAAGAAGTTCGGGTTTCAGGACCTCGAGAAAAATTTGGTCCTGCTTTATCCGGCGCCGACCGGTTTTGCACGCCTTACGATCATTCGCGACAAGGCACGTATTCCGGACTATCTGTCCAAGGAAGACGCGCGCATCTTCTACGACCATCGCGACGTCGAATGCCATCATATGATCGTCCTCGTATCCGGGCGACCATCTTCGCCCCTTTATCTGATCATTAAATCGATGCGTCGACGTTGGTTCGAGCCTTTCGGGCGCGTCCTTTATGCAAGCGACAAGCAGGCTTTCACGCAACTTGCCGGCGCTTTGCGCTGGCGCCTGTGCCTACGCCACCGCTGGCAATGCCTCGTCGCCGACGAGCGCGACATGGACATTCCCAATCTGCCGCGTTTCAGCCGTCTGTTAAAGCGAGAAGTGCCTTCCCAATTCAAGTCCAAGACATTGCAAGCGGAGGAAATCGCTCCCCTCTATACCCTGCCCCTGCTCATCGGCTATAGGCTGCATTGACGATGATCGTTCTCGTAACGGGCGCCAGGACAGGGATAGGACGCGGGATATCCGAGCATTTGGCGCGGGCCGGCCATACCGTGCTGGGCTGTAGCCGGCGCGTGCCTGCTTCACTGCCAGAGGGATATCGCCATTACCAAGCGGATGTGACCGATAACTCTTCCTTGAAAGCGATGTTTCAGACCATCCGCAAGGACTACGGGCATATCGACGCCTTGGTCAACAATGCGGGCACGGCCGCCATGGTTCCGTTCATGCTGACAAGCGATAGCGTCGCACGCGGCATCTTCGATCTTAATGTATTCGCAACTATGGCATGCTGCCGCGGGGCCATCAAGCTGATGCGCCGCAGTGCGGCGCCCTCGATTGTCAACATTTCATCGGTGGCGGTTCGCTATTCGCTGGAAGGTCAGCTTGCCTATGCCGCCAGCAAGGCGGCGATCGAACAGATGACGCGCACGCTCAGCCGCGAGGTTGCGGCCATGCGAATTCGCGTCAACACGCTGGGCCTGCCGCCCGTGCGAACCGCCCTCACCCGTTCGGTCCATAGGGCCAAGATCGAAGCCCTGATCGAACGCCAGGCGATCAAACGCGAGTGCGCGATGGATGATATCGTGGGCCCTGTCGACTTCCTGCTTTCCGACTCCGCCCGCTTCGTTACGGGCGAGACCCTCTACCTTGGCGGGGTGCACTGATGAACGCGCAGTGGCTGAACCAACTGGCGCAACGCGGCGACGCGCCGGCTCTCATTGAGAACGAGCTTGAGATTAGCTACCGCGAACTTGCCAGGCGAATCGTGCAAATGGTAGCGGAACTCAGCGAAGCCGGGGTGAAGGCGGGCGACACGGTCGTTCTCAACGGCGACTATTCGCTGCCAACTATTGCCGCGCTCTTCGCCCTGGCTTCCCTTCGCGCGGTTGCAGCGCCCATTACCACCTTGACACCGGTGGCCCTCGAGACGATGCGGCAAGATTGCGGCGCGCGCTATCTCTACCGCTCCGGCGGTGATCCGGAGTTGGAAGCCCTTGAGGGCGGCCCCTCCCATCCCCTTCAGGCGCGCCTGCGGGCCGCCGACGCCGCCGGCCTAGTTCTCGTGTCGAGCGGCAGCACGGGCAAACCCAAGGCGATCCTGCATAACCTGGACAGCCTACTCATCAGGCGCAAGGCGGCGCGGCCGGGGCGGGGCCTGCGCATCCTGCTTCTTCTGATGTTCGACCATATCGGCGGCATCAACACGCTGATCAACACGCTGTTTTCCGGCGGCACGGCCGTTGTCGTCCCCAAACGCACGCCTGCTACGGTATGTCAGCTCATCAGTGATCATCAGGTCCAGATCCTACCCGGTAATCCCACCTTCCTCAATCTTATCCTGATGGGGCGGTTTCACGAGCGTTTCGACTTGTCGAGCCTGCGCCTGATTACTTACGGCACCGAGCCGATGCCGGCCCAGCTTCTGCTGCGCATCCGGGCCGCCTTCCCCAAGACCCGACTGCTGCAGACTTTCGGAACCTCGGAGACGGGCATTGCCCGCACGCAGAGCGCCTCGTCCGAGAGCACGCGCTTTCGCATCGCCGATAGCGACTATAAGCATCGCATCGTCGACAGCGAGTTGTGGTTGCGCTCCAAGACTCAATTCCTCGGCTATTTGAACAACAGTACCGAAGCTGTCACGGACGATGGCTGGTTCCGCACCGGCGATCTCGTCGAGGCCGGCGAAGACGGCTATCTCACTATTCTCGGGCGGGTCAAGGAGGTCATCAATGTTGGTGGCGAAAAAGTGCTGCCGCTGGATCTGGAATCCTTGCTTCTCGAACATCCTCTGGTAGCCGATTGCGTCGTCTACGGTGCAGCTAATGCCATTACTGGGCAGATGGTCTGTGCCGACATCCAGCCTACCCGGAGCATCGACAAGGCGGAACTGCGCCGCGAGATTCACGGCTTTTTGAAGGACCGTGTGGAGCGCTTCAAGCTGCCTGGCCGTATCCGTTTGGTCGAAGCCGTCGAAGCTTCGGAGCGTTTCAAGAAGCTGAGGACCCGCGCATGAAGCCGGTTTTGCTGATCGGGGCGGGCAAATTCGCGCTCGAGATTGCCCATTACCTCGAGGATTGCGTCAGGGCCAGCGCGTTCAAGCTTGAGCTTGCCGGGTATGTCCCGCTTGCCGGCGACGCCATTGCCGCACCGCAAGCATCGATCCGGGAAGGACCCTGGGAAAGCCTGTGGAACGGGGAGGCGGCATTGGTGCTCGCCAGCTCTGACCCCGACCAGCGGGCCGGTTTTCTCGATGATCTCGACCCGATCCAGCGCGACAGGTTCATCACTTTCGTGCATCCCAGCGCCACGGGTGATGGCATTCCCCAGCACGCGCGGGGGACGATCATCGGGCCGCACTGCCATGTCGGCGTAAACACGCGGATCGGCGATTTCTGCGTGCTCAACTATCTCCTGTCTATCGGACACCATTCAGAGATCGGGGAAGGCAACTTCTTCTCGCCCGGCTTTCATTGCGGCAACAGCGTCAGCATCGGCCGGCGCAATTTCTTCGGCTTGGGCTGCGTCGTAGGCCCGGGCGTACAAGTCGGCCACGCCAACCGCATCCAGGCCGGCTCGCTTATTCTTGAGACCATCGGCAATGCGATGGTGTGCGTCCCAACCCAACGAACCAAATTCATACCGAGCGAAGGAGCCTGACATGTCACGGCGTAAGATTCTCATCATGGGCGCGGGACCGGCCGGATCCGTGGCCGCTCTCAGCCTGCTTAAGCTCGGCCACGACGTGGAACTGTTCGAGCGGGAGGTGTTCCCGCGTTACCGAGTGGGAGAGTCCTTCCTTCCGGGTACCATGTCGATCCTCAACCGGCTTGGGCTCCAGCAGCAGATCGACGATGCGGGCTTTGTGAAGAAGCCTTCCGCCACGTTCTTGTGGGGTCAGGACCAGGCGCCGTGGACCTTCTCGTTCTCAACGCCGCGCGTTGTCGACTGGGTCTTCGACCATGCCATCCAGGTCAAGCGCGAAGATTTCGACCACCTCCTGCTTAATGAAGCACGGCATCGGGGCGCCAAAGTGAATGAAGGCACGCCGGTTCTCGATGTTGATGTTAGAGCCGATGGTGTGGGCATGAAGATCAAGCGCAATGGCGAGCGCGAATACGTCGCCGGCGACTATCTCATCGACGCGTCAGGCGCCAGCAGCCCTCTAGTGCACAAATTGAACCTGCGGCGCTACGATGCCTTCTACCGCAACCTCGCCGTCTGGTCCTATTTCCGCTGCCCAGAACGCTTCAAGGGCGATCTGCGCGGTACGACCTTCTCGATCACGTTCGAAAGCGGCTGGGTCTGGATGATCCCGCTCAAGGGCGACCTCTACAGCGTCGGCTGCATTGTCGACCAAAGCGAAGCCGCCAAACTCAGCGAACTCGGCCCCACGGAGTTCTATCGCCAGACCTTAGCCAAGTGCCGCCGCGCTATGGAGATTCTCCGCGATTCCGATCAGGTCGACGAAGTGCGCGTCGTGCGCGACTGGTCCTATGACACGACTCTGTTTTCGCGGGACCGCTTCTTTCTGTGCGGTGACGCGGCCTGCTTCACCGATCCGCTGTTCTCGCAGGGCGTGCATCTGGCGACTCAGTCTGCGGTCTGCGCCGCTTCCGCGATCGACTATCTCAGCAGCAATCCGGACACCAGCACCAGCGTGCACGAGTGGTACGCCAAAAGCTATGGAGAGACCTATGAGCAGTATCACGAATTCCTTGCCTCTTTCTACACATTCGCCTCCTTCACCGAACCGGATTCCGAATTCTGGAACCGGCGGCGCATCGCTGAAAGCTCGGATGAGCGGTTCGAGCGCCGCAACTGGTTTCACCGGTTGAGCGAAAAGGCCGCTTCCACCGGTGATTGGGAGATCGGCGATTTCCGCGATCGCGCTTCGAGCATGGTCGCCGTCGGCCGCCACCATCGCCAGCACCTCTCGGACGACTTTTCTGACGAGGAACTGATAACCGCCCGCGTGGCCTGGATTTCGCGCCTGACCAAGCAGCTCAGCTCGATCAGCAAGATCGACTGGAACGGCCGCGACGTCGTGCTTGAGCCTTATTACAAGGTCAATCCGCAAAGCTTTAAGCTTGAGCCCAAGCAGGTGCTGTCCAACGGCGATGGGCGGCATATGACCAAATACACGGCGGACGAGAGCTTCAAGACAATCTTCGAGGATTTGAAGGAGCAATCGTTCGACTACAAGACCCTGATTCGCCGCCTCAGTGAGAACGGCGCGGCCGATACTAGTTCGCAGATCGTGATCCGTCTATTCGAGGCCGGCCTCTTGTCGGGGTACGACGCCAAGGGCGATTGGGTGCACATCCAGGACCGCCTGCGCTTCGATGGGGTCGGCGTGGAATACGAGGTCTAAGGGTCAAGCCATGCGCACCATCTTCATTGCGGGCATCGGCAACTCCGAAGATGAGCATTGGCAACGGCACTGGCATCGTCATCTGGCGGACAGCATCTGGTTGGAGCACGCCGATTGGGACCGTCCCGAATGCGACCAGTGGGTGAGAGACCTTGACGATCTCCTGGTCTCGGTCCCGGGTCCCAAATTCCTGGTCGCCCACAGCCTGGGCTGCCTGGTCGCCGTCGCATGGGCGCAGCGGCATCGCGACGACAGCGTCGTCTCGGCCTTTCTCGTGGCGGTGCCCGATCCCGACGGCCCGACGTTTCCTGTCGAGGCCACCGGCTTTGCACCGATCTTGCGCCAGCCCCTCCCATTACCGGCCACCATGATCGTCAGCGATGATGATCCATACAGCACCCCAGCCTATAGCCGCGCCGTGGCCGAAGCTTGGCAGACGAGGGCGATCGAGATCGGCCACAGGGGGCACATCAATCTTACTTCCGGCCTCGGCTTTTGGCAGGAGGGGTGGGACCACTTCGAACGCCATCACAAACAAAGCGCCCAAGGAGCCTGAAAGCGACGCGAGCGGGGTCTTTGAGCATGTCATGGAGGTAATAATGCAGTTGCAATTTGACCCGGTGATGATGGTCAAGCCTCGGCAGATCCAACTTCCCTATGGTCCGACTTGCCGTCTACGCTTAGGACGAGCCGCTTATGACGGCGTGCTCCATGCCGCAGGCATCGATCTTTGGGCCGTGACGACCCAGGACAGGCGCCTGCTACGACGCCTGCGAGAGGCCGAGGCGCTGAGCCTTTCTCTGGCATGCGACGGCAGCGGCAGCGGTCTTCGCTTGTCCGACTTTACGGTAGACGAAGAGATCGGCCGCATCCTGTTTCGCCTGAGCGATCCATTGAAAAACGGCGCGGAACCTACTTGGCTCGAGCACTCCGTATCCACGGTTGTGCGTGCGCCCTGTCTGTTTCGGAGGGTAGCGGAAGCCGATCTCGCCGCTGTTTCGCCCTTCGAGTTGGTGTTGCGTTTGATCGAACCTGACGGCTTCCTCGTGCCCAGCGCCGTGATCAGCCTCGAAGTTCATCGCCCCTGGGGCGGACGCTTCAATATCCGGGGCCGCGTTGTCCATCGGGCTGAACTGGACGGCGGCAGTCAGCTCGTCATTCGCCCGGAGAGAGTGCCGGACAAGGCCGCGGCCGGCTGGCTGGCCGTCTGCGAGAGCGATACCTTCGGCATCCGCCAGTTGCGCATGAACGGGCTGTCGGCACGGGGCGCCGGTCGCTTCCTCAGAATCAGTCGCTGCAGTACCGTAGCCGACTGGCACAATGTCGTTCGCTTGCGGCGAATTGCCAACCAGTTCTTCGGGCGTCATCAGGAGGCGGATGACGATACGATATGGACCGATGAACTGGATGACAATTCCCTCAGCCTTCTGGTCTGGCTTGGGCGCAATCCCGTGGGTACCGGTCGGCTGGTCTTCAACGGAGGAGACCGGCGGCTGAGTGAAATCGAAGCATCGAGCCCCCTCCCCGACTGGGTGTGGGCCGAGCGCTTCCTGGAGGTGTCCCGCGTAGCGATCGACGCGGATCACCGTAGCGCTGGCGTGATGATCGCCATCTTCCAGGAAGTGGGCCGGATTGCCCTGGAGACGAATTGCCGCTACCTCGTGCTCGATGCAATCGAAAAACTGGTGCCGATCTACGAAAAGGTGGGGGCGGTCCACCTCCCAAACACCAAGAAGCACCCTTTCAGCGACGAAACGGTGCATGTCATGGTAATCGATATTCGACGTTCTCTGACATCGATCGATCGGCGCTTGCTCTATTGGCTCGCCGTGTTTGGCCCGGCACTGCGCAGCCATCTCAGGTTGTTTGGCGCGCGCCATACGCGCGCAATTCTCAACCGCGGCATCCAAATCGGTTTCACTGTCAAGCAGGCCCTGGCCCGTGCCCTCTTCTTCCGTTCGATTTGAACCGCGGGCGCGTGCGCTGGCAAGGCGGCGTACTCGTAGCATTCACGAGGCATCGATGTCGCTCCTGCCGGTTCACCTGCACTTCATAGGAGAAGTCGAGGCAACGGCCCTGACGCAAATGCTTGGCGCATCGCTCGATCGCCTAGGACAGCGGCAGGTCCACCTACGATTGGAGAGGCACGCCGTTTCGCCGCGCCGACAATGAAGGTGTCGAAGATGCGCCGCGACAAAGGCACGAGCCAGAGCAATGATCACCCATTGCTCTGGTTTTGCTGTTGCGCAGGCGATGTCACGTTATCAGCAGCTTAACGGTTGATGGATAATTCGGCTGAGATGAACTCGCCGACTCTCAGTTACAAGAACCACCGCTTTCCACTGCAGATCATCGCCCGTGCGATCTGGCTGTATTTCCGGTTCCCTTTGAGCCTGCGGCTGGTCGAGGAAATGCTGTTGGAGCGCGGCATTGTCGTGTCTGACGAAACGATACGGCGATGGAGCCGCAAATTCGGGGCGGCTTACGTCAAGCAGTTGCGCAGAAGGAAGCCGTCGCGAACGGATATCTGGCATTTGGACGAGGTCGTGATTTCCATCGGTGGCCGAAAACATTGGCTTTGGCGTGCCGTTGACCAGGACGGTTACGTCCTCGACGAGATCGTCCAAGCCCGCCGCGATACCAAAGCTGCCAAGCGATTGCTGGTCAGACTGTTGAAGAAGCAAGGCCTGACGCCGAAGCGCATCGTTACCGACAAACTGCGCTCATACGGAGCGGCAAAACGGGACGTGATGCCCGCTGTCGAACATCGATCGCACAAGGGGCCTGAACAATCGTGCGGAGAATTCTCACGTGCCACTTCGAAAACGAGAACGGATGATGCAGGGATTTCGATCTGTCGGCGGCTTGCAACGTTTCATCTCGGTCTTCTCAGCGGTCTGCAATCTATTCGTCGCACCGCAACAGAAACGCTCAGCCCTAGCCACCCAGCCATCGAATTTACGTCCCTTGAAGCACTCTACGATGCCTTCCAAGCTGACATGGAAAGGATGCTCAGATGACAACTTTGACTGTGCGCTTGAGTACCGTAGCGGATGCCAAAATCCCCTTTGTCGAGGCCGGAAGGCGGGCGCTTTCCGGTGAGACCGCTAAGGCCGTGCCTTCGGTCAACTTTACCTCCTACGATGACATACACCGAGTGCTCGCTCCCTCCCGCCTCGCTATCGTCAAGGCGCTCGCTGGACAGGGAGCTTTGTCGATCCGCGAAGTTGCTCGACGGGTCAATCGCGATGTGCAGGCCGTTCATCGTGACGTGACGACTCTCGTCAACGCTGGCGTCATCGACCGGACAGAAAATGGGATCGAGTTTCCCTATGATCGCATTCATTTCGAATATGATGTGAGCGCCGCAGCCTGATGAGGAAACGATCGAGACTCATCCGATTACGAAGGAAACGATCTTTGCGTTGTTCAACCGTGGCGTTGGCGCGCTTGTTAAACACTATGAGATCATTGATGTTATCGATTGACGTTCGAGAGGCGGCCGCCTTTGGCGGCCGCTGATATTTTGAGCGCGCTCGAAGAGTATCTGCCCGTCGGGGGTCAGTGTAAGGGCGCGCGTCGACGATCCAACTTCGACCGTGCGCACAAACGAGATCAATCCCGACACATCTAAAGCCGAAGGGGTGTCCCTCACCAGCCCCGATCTGCCCTTGCAACTCGAACCAGCCGGTCAGATCGGGGCTGGAGTGCGACCCGCTTGAAGCGCTTGAGCTTGCCGACGGCCTGTTCGATGCGAGCGCGACCTTTGTAGATTGCCTTTGCGAAGAAGCCCGGCTTTCCCTTCGCTTCGAGGAGTAGCCGGTCATCGCGGCCCTTGTCGCCGCGGCGCGGTGACGATGCGCGGAAAATCTCAAGCGCCACTCTCCAATCGTCTTCTGTCATCTTCGTGCTCATGCCGACCTCCAAATCAGTCGGCACTCCATGAATCAGACAGAGCTCAAGTCAGGAATCCTAAAGGCCCACATGCGGCAAACCTTGCGACAGGATTTCGGCCATTCGGTCAGGGCGTTTGGTGAGAGTCTGGTAGGTGTGTCGAGGAGTCGATCTCATCACCTCCCATACGGGCGTACATGACGGGTCTGACGTACAGAGGCCGGCTGATCGGTGGTTCGGGTTCGCTCAAATCTCCATGGATCACCAGGGAGGCCATCGCCGTTCCATGAACACGAAGTCCGACAGAGCGGGCGTCGAGGCTTGCCGGATCGTCGAACTGCAGGCGGCCGCGAAGATGCGTATAGCTGCAAAAGAGGAACTGCATCGTAAGCGCGCTTTTCAGTGCACGTCGTAAATCGCTTTGAAGGGCGTCGGCTTATGCTGGCTGGCTTTTGAAGTTGAAGGGCAGCAGGTCGTCGATATCAGCATCGTCGGGGCGCTGCGGCAGTTCGGTGAGAACGTGCTTCAACCATGCGAATGGCTCGACGCCACAGGCCCGGCAGGTCAGCATTAAGCTGTAGATGACGGCACTGGCTTTGGCCCCCTGGACTGTATCGCTAGAGGATGACGCCGCAGCATCTCGTCGTAAACGGCGACCGCACGAATGCCGGGAGCCGCCTTGAGAAGCGGAACGATCTCTGCATCAAAGATATGCTCAAGCGGATCAGGGCGACGCCGACCGCGCGGCGGCTTGCTCTGCGATGGAAGGCGCTGCTCTTTCTCAATGCGGAAAGCCGTTGCCCGGCTGATCGACGCCTTCGCGGCGGCGACTTCAATAGAATGCGTTTGTCGGTACTTCATGAATAATCTCATCTGATGGCCCCAGTACATTATTGGGACCCAGATATACGGTAGGCTATTTTCGGCTCAGGATGGTGCCATCCTGATCGGCAGGAAGCCTTCCTTGTCGACCTCAAGGGCGTCAGACCACACATAATCGCCGGTAATATTGATATGGTCCCAGCCCAACGGCGACAGTTTGGAAATCATCTTCTCATCGAATGGCCTGCCTTGCCGGCGCATGGCCTCCGTGATCCGTCCGAGATACCGGCAGTTGAAGAGAACGATAGCGGCCGTGACAAGATTGAGGGCTGCGGCCCGGCTCGCCTGATTTTCATGGCTCCGGTCCCGGAAGCGTCCCAGGCGATGGAAGGCGACGGCGCGGGCAAGGGTGTTTCGTGCTTCGCCCTTGTTGAGTTCTGCGGTGACGAGTTGCCGGAGAGCGGGATCCTCAAACCACCGTAAGGTGAAGAGGGTGCGTTCGATGCGCCCGATTTCGCGCAAGGCCGCCGCCAGACTGTTCTGCTGCCGGTAGGCGGACAGCTTCTTCAGGATAAGGGAAGGTGTGACCACCTTGTCGGCGAGTGCCCGGATTACCTTGCCGATTTCATCGGCATGCCCCAGGATTAGGCGAGAGTCGAGGCTTAAAGGAGCGGCCCAGCAGCGCTGCGATGGCGAAGACGATATCGGAAACCCCGCCGCCATCGACATGCAACGCCCCGATGTCGACGTTGCTTTCGTGGCCCAGAATGCCATCCAATGCATGGATGGGTTCACCAGCGGTGCCAGCGATGACCTTCTGATGAAGCGGCGCATAGCGATCGGTGATCGTGGTGTAGATTTTCACGATCGGGTCACGGCCATAGTGCCTATTGATTGCGCCGCCAGCTTCGCCCGGACCACCGAGATAATAGGCCTGTCCATCGGCGGAAGCGCGCCAGCCTTCGCCAAACCAGACCGATAGCGGCTCGGCATGAATTGCATCGGTCATGCTCGCCAACGCGGCGCGGTAGGTGTCCTCTCGCATGTGCCATGTCTGCATACGCAGCAACGCCCGCCGGGTGACCGTACCGCACATTTCGGCCATTCGTGACAGGCCGAGATTGGTCGCTTCAGCGATCAATGCGGCCATGAAGGCGCGCTGATCCAGAGGTGGCAATCCGGTGGAGGCATGGGAGAAATGCTCGGTGAAGTCGGTCCAGTGGTTGACATGATCGAGCAGGTCGGTAATCCGTATCCGCGGCATCATGGAGTATAACCTCGCCGTGACGGCACGCGTTTGTTCCTGCTCGTTGTCGCCTCTTGGCTCCTTGGGGAAGCGGAGCTTTCCATCGGCGAATATCGCTGCATCCTTGCCAGATAGGTGACGTTCCGTGTTCAGAAGAGCAGCATCGAGCGCAGCCATTCGGTCTGCAAGATAGTCTTCGGCATTGAAAGCGTGAACCAGAGTGACCGGTTGCGCCGGAGTTGCCGGTGAAGCGGGCGCGAGGAGCTTTTCGAGCGGGCGGTGAATCCTCGATATCTCAACCCACACGCCGCTCGCACGCGCATTGGCCAGGATGAAGTAGGTGGCCAGTTCGTAATAGGAGCGGTCAATGGAATTGTCGGTAAAGACATACCGGGACCACCGCCGCTCAAGGTGGCCAAGCGGAACGTCGGCAGGTAGCGGTTTACGACGGTCACCACCAATCCCGCCCAACAGGGCGATTGCGGCAAGGAGCGGCTGCACGGCGCGACCGCCTTCAAACGCAAAGCTGCTCAGGAACCGGGCGCCGATCTTCTTGAACACGTGGTATTCGGGCGCAAGCTCGCCGAGCACGTCCGGCCTTCCAGGGCGAAGTGTTCGCCGGATGATAGCCGCATCATCTGCGATGGTTTCCAGGGGCGCGGTCGCAGTGACGGCAGCCGTGACATCGGCTTCGGCTCGCACGGCAGTCACCACAGCCTCAAGCACCTCGGCGATCCGAAGAAGCCGGACACGCCCCTGTTCCGCAGATGCTGCGATCGTTTCCTCAAGCCGCTTTTTGGCGCGCAGGTTGGCACGACCGACGAGTGCCTGGAACATCGACAACGCCGCATCGGTCAAGGTAATCGCCAACTCGCTCAAGGTCGCTATCATGATCGCATGTCGGCGTGGTGCAGTCATCTGCTGGAACGCTTGCGCTGTATAGCGGCTCCCTTCCTTGGCCATTTGAGCCATGCGTTGATTGAGGTGGAGCGGCAAGCGTGCCGGTACATCGCCAACGATGCTGCGAACAAGCTCGAGCTTGTCGAGAATCTCGGCCAGCAATCGTGCGCCTACGCCTCCAGCCGGCGCACGCAGCCACGACAAGCGACTTTGCTGGCGATGAACCTTGGCGGACAAAAGCACGTCCATCTGATCGCATTGTGGTGGTGATAGAAGCCCCCCGATCTCGGCAATCGCCGCGAGGTCAGCAGAATGCATCGCCGTGGCGGCTAAACGTTCGACGACGCTGATACCAGGGATGATGATCCTTCCAGCCCGCATCCATTCGATCAGCCGATCGAGAAGCACCCGGCCATCGGTCAAGCCGACGGCTTCGTTTCGAGCCCAGGCGGCAAGTTCGACCCGCAATGGTTGGCTCAAATCACGGAAGCCGTGGCGCTCTTTGATCGCGGTCAACTGTTCGTATCGCGTTGCGTCGCGGCGGGCAAACAGCGCGATGACATCAGCGTCGGCCTGAACCTGATCGGCAATGTGATCGAGCATGATACCGGGCAGCAGCTCGCCGCGGCTGAGATATCGGCCAGGGAACCGCAGGCAGCAGAGTTGGAGTGCATAGCTTAGGCGGGTTTCCGGCGTCCGGCATTGATTGAGGGCAGCAAGATCATCTGGGCCGAGCATATGGTGACGCAAGACCTCGGCTTCCGTCTCCGGCAATGTCAGCAGTGCATCCCTCTGTTTCCTGGTCATGGAAATTCGCGGTGGCATTCCATATCCTTTCAAAAATTACTTGCCTTACGAGGCCATATTGAAACAGGATTGTGAAAGGGTTTTCGTCTTGTTTCATCGGTGTAGCCAGAGCGCTTACACAAACGACCGGTTATGAAAGGACCCCGATGCTGATCGGCTACGCCCGGGTGAGCAAGGGAGACGAGCAATCGAACAAGGCCCAGGCCCGCGCCTTGTCCGAGGCTGGGTGCGCCGCGTGTTCGAAGAAAAGGCGTCCGGCGGCCGCTGGGATCGACCCCAACTGCACCTCATGCTCGATCAGTTGCGCGACGGCGACACCGTGGTCGTCTGGAAGCTGGATCGCCTATCGCGCTCGTTGAAAGACGTCCTGCATTTGATGAACCGCATTACCAACGCGGGAGCAGGGTTCCGGTCCCTCACAGAGGCGATCGACACAACCACGGCGGCAGGGCGAATGATGATGCAGATGGTGGGATCCTTTGCGGAGTTCGAACGCGCCATGATCCGGGAGAGGACCACGACCGGACTCGCTCAGGCGCGTGCCGAAGGGCGAATTGGGGGACGCCGTAAGAAGCTCGACCCAAAGAAACGTCGGGAAATCGCCGAGAGCGTCTTGTCAGGCCGCAAAAGCGGCGCCGAAATGGCGAGACTTTACGATATTAGCGAACCGACGGTTTCGCGCATCGTTGCTGAACATCGCCAGAATATGGAGGCCTTCCATGCCGACCAGCCATGACCTCAAAGGTCTGATGAAGTTCCTTGCCCGCGATGAATGGCGCGAATGCTTCGAGGAAGTGTTTGAGGATCATTTCGGGCCGGTCCTGGATGCCGGCGACATGGACTTCGAGGACATTGCCGAGATCCTCGGCGAGGTTTGGGCCATGACGCTCTGGGGCTGCGCCTTCGAGGATTTCCTGACTCAAGACTTCGAGGTCGAGGGCGGCAACATCGTCGACGAATACCTCAAACGTCGCGGCTGGAAGGAAAATGCCCAGGCAAAAACCTATATGAAGGCGCTGCGCACTTCCGTCATGAGCCTTTACGAAGTAAGTGAGATCGTGCCGGGCAACTCGCTCATCGCGCGCGACCTTGTTCGCGGTGGCGAGCCGATCGCGGTCAGTGAGGGAACGGCCACCAAAACGCTTAAGCAATGGGACCGGATCGCCGCCCGCATTGTGCCGGTTATGGGCAGAAACGTCTTTGCCGGCGGCCTGTTGCCGTTCACTCCCCAAGCCACAGACGCGCTGTTTGATGGCCTGCGCCAGATGTTCGGGAAAAAGAATGCAAAGAAGCTGTCGGTCATCAAGGACGAGGAGCTTCAGGCAGCGGCCTCCATGTTCACACTTTCATGGCTGTTCGATACGCTTGAGCGCGCCATGCGGCTGCCCTCGATCCAGAACGCGAATGGTGATGAGCTCATATTCCACGACGTCAGATTTCCGCTCGCCTCCGGAGTTACCCAGAAGGATATTGCCGCACGGGTGAGCAGCATTCTCGGCATGTCGCAGGAAAACGCAAAACTCTGGAACTGGCTTGAGCAAAAGCCGAAGCATGACGCCCGCAAGCGCAGTGCCCCATCCTTCGACACCACGATGGACAACGGCGCGCGGGTGCTGGGAAATATTGAATTGAAGGGGAAATTCCTGCACCTGGCGACCAACTCGGCAGAGCGCGCGCAAGATG
>NZ_CBYB010000002.1 GCF_000577275.2 Rhizobium favelukesii | reverse complement strand
TGCAATGATCTCGCTGCTATCGGCATCCAGTGCCACATGCAGCTTTCGCCAACCACGGCGGGATCTGGCGCCATGCTTCTCCATTGGGCCCGCGCCGTAGACCTGCAGTCCAGTGCTGTCGACAAGAATATGCACTGGCCTGCAAATTCCGAGGCAATCCGCCCCCTGATTCCAAGATGATGCCGCCCCCTTCGGACGGCGTCTGGCGTGGGTGTTCTGCTGGTGTGAAGTTCCTTCCTTCGACGGTGACGAGGACGGAACGGGATGCCTGCGGAGAGACTGGAGATGCGGCGTGTCCGCGAGATATTGAGATATCGTTTCGAACAAGGACTTGGCCACAAGTCGATTGCGGTCAGGGTTGGCGCTGCACCGTCGACGGTGCGCGAGACGTTGGGGCGTGTGCAGATTGCCGGACTTTCCTGGCGTTGGGTGACGACGTCAGCGATGCCGTCCTGGAAGCGGCGCTTTACAAGGCGGCCGGGACGAAGACGGGTCACCGTCGGAGCCCTGAGCCGGACTGGGCGCAGGTCCATCGCGAGCTCAAGCGCAAGCACATGACGCTGCAGCTCCTGTGGGACGAATACATCAGCGCGTTGGTGCACGGATCGTTTAGCGGTCGTGGTGTAGGCGATCGGCAACCTCAATAACCGATCTGTGACCTTGATGCCTTTCAAACATAACGCCGCCCGCCGCCATCGCATCGGCAGGATGAAATTCAAGGTGACGAACTGGCCGGAATATGAGGCGGGGTTACGGCGATGTGGCAGCTTGACCCTGTGGCTGACACCGGAGGCGCTTGCCATGTGGCTTGCTCCACGCCGAACGACGCGTGGTGGCCAGCCTCGTTATTCCGATCTAGCCATCGAGACCGCCTTGACGCTGGGCCTGGTGGTCGGCTTGCGGCTGCGTCAGGTCGAAGGATTATTAGGATCGGTGCTGCCCTTGATGGGCTTGGCGCTCGCTGTCCCCGATCATACCACCCTGAGCCGTCGGGCGCGAACATGGCAATCGCCCAACAAGGCGCATGACCTCCAGGGTCGACCGGACGGGGCCAGTGCATATTCTTGTCGACAGCACTGGACTGCAGGTCTACGGCGCGGGCCAATGGTTGGAGGAGAAGCATGGCGCCAGATCCCGCCGTGGTTGGCGAAAGCTGCATGTGGCGCTGGATGCCGATAGCAGCGAGATCATTGCC
>NZ_CBYB010000001.1 GCF_000577275.2 Rhizobium favelukesii | reverse complement strand
CCTAAATCCATCCGCCGCAATGGACCAACCACATAGATAGCCCCCATCACAGATCCAGATCCGCTCAAGTCCCGATCCATGCACCAACGCCGTTCGCTAGGGATCTTTTTCAAGAACCCCGGTTAAGGGTGTAGAAATAGCTCGGGCCAGAGCCTTGCGGTTTTCCAGAACACTCATCATCGTCACGTGGTCGCCTACAATCGGTACGGCAGTAATGGCCTCCGGACTCAAGACTCGGTCCCAGCCGCGCATAGGCGAACGTGCCTCTGGGCATAATGAACTCTTAGCTTGTCGTGCCCGAGAACTGAAGAGAGCCTCGGTGGCATAAAACTGATGTATCACAATTGGCAGGGTTGGGACTTGGTACGCCTGCAGCGCCTCGTGAAACCGGGCGGTCCTTTCATACATCAAAACATCGTTATGGAGATTACGATCCAGAGCTATTGCCCCAATTTGCTGCCCCTTTTCAAGCAGCTGAGCGATTGAACCTTGTCCAGCAAATTGCTCCAACACTTCGAAGCTCTCATCATCTAAGGGTTCAAAAGAATCGAGCACGACGTCTCGTACCATTTGGATGGGTGATATCTTTGTCACGTTTGCAGGTAGCGTAACATCGATTAACGCCATGAAAGATATAGCTTCATCGCGACCCAGCAAGAGCTGGGCTATGGCGTAAGCCAAGATCCCGCCTGATGAGTATCCAGCGAAGCGATACGGACCCTGCGGCTGGATCTTTCTAATCGCCACGATGGTCTCCGCGGCTATCGCCTCAAGAGTTGGTGGACAAAGGTTATTGAATGAGGGCCACGGCAGAGCGTAGACGGGACAGTCTACGTCCATTTCCCCCACCAACCTGAGGACGTAGGAACAATCGCCAAAACCTGTGGGGACAAAGAAGAGCGGTGGCTGCGATCCGGTTGCTTGTACGGAAATCACTCCCGGAGTCCTGGGCTGTGGCTCCAAATGAATCTTCGATGCAAGGTCCTTCAGAACAGGGGCTTGGAAGAGGTCAGCGGCGCTAAAGTTCAGCCTAAGATCTAATGCTCGACTGAGTAGCTGCACGGCCAACAGCGAGTGGCCGCCGAGCTCGAAGAAGTTGTCGTGGCGGCCGACCCGCTCGACGCCGAGAAGCTCGGCCCAGATCCCGGCCAGCAGCGTCTCGACCGCGCCCTGCGGCGCTTCATAGACGGTGCGCGCATAGGCATCGTCGTCGGGGACCGGCAGCGCCTTGCGATCGAGCTTGCCGTTCGCCGTCAACGGCAGTGCTTCCAGCCGCACGAAGGCCGCCGGCACCATATAGTCCGGCAGTCGCCCGCTCACATACGCGCGCAAGGCGCCGGCAAGCCCGCTTCCGTCATCTTCGTCGTCCGATACCGTCTCGGGTCCACAGA